>JANYAP010000080.1 GCA_025361285.1 Bacteroidales bacterium
TTCGGCTATCACCGAGAGCCAGCTAAAAAATCTAATTCAATCGAACGATAAGCTACTATCCATAATTTCGCACGACCTAAAAAGCCCTTTTGGTTCGGTTGTTGGGTTAACTGATATGGTAATCGAAAATCTCGATAATTATCCACCAGAAGAGGTGTTAAAAATTTTTGGTCTAGTAAATTCATCGGCTCGATTTGCTGTAGAACTCCTCGATAATTTATTGAATTGGGCTCGCTCACAAACAGGTAAAATAACTGCAACCCTTTCTTTGTTTTATCTTTATCAGGTAATTAACGAAACAGTATCCTTATTGGAAGGTATGGCTACGAATAAAGATATTATCGTTAATATAACTGTAAACGAAGCAATTAAAGTAAATGCCGACCCAAACTGGACTAAAATTATACTTCGTAACCTTATTAGCAATGCCATAAAGTACACCAACAAAAACGGAAAAATAATTGTTTCCGCGAAGGATGTGGGTGATTATATTGAAATTACAGTTGCCGATAACGGCGTTGGAATTTCATCCGACGATATTTCGAAACTTTTTCAAATTAACGTTAAATTTTCGACCCTCGGCACAGCCAACGAAAAAGGATCTGGCATAGGTTTGTTGCTATGCAAGGAGTTTGTTGAAAGGCAGGGAGGTAAAATTTGCGTTGAAAGTAAGTTAAGCGAAGGTACACAGCTTAAAATTACTTTGCCAAAAGGGTAAGAGAAAAGTAGTAAGTCGTAAGTCGTAAGTAATTAGTACATAGCAATTAGCACATAGTAATTTACACATTTCATAATTAGTAATTTGCTCATTGGTAATCTGTAATTTCCTCATCTTCACATTTCCTCATCTTCTAATTTTAAAAAAGCGTCAACTGCCTATTTTCTATTGGTTTATAAAACTTCATTCGAATGGGCATCGAAAGTTGTGAGCATACATTTTTAAAAACAGTCCAAAGTTCGTCGGAATTTGGCGTATCGCATTGGTATTGATTACCATATCGTTGTTCGTATTTTGGAGTCAACCCCGGAAACCGCTTATCTAGCTGATCGTAATAATGTTCGCGCTGTCCTTCTCGTTGGGTAGTACCCATTGCTGCAATAATATAGCTAGCTCCGCATTGTTTAGCTTTAATAACAATATCGCGAATATTCTCCTTCGCATCGGTAATAAACGGTAGCACAGGCATTAACGTAATACCTGTATATATTCCAGCGTCGGCGAGTTGTTTTACTGCATCGAATCGAATTGACGAAACAGGTGCGCCAGGTTCAATTTGTATCGACAATTCATCGATGCAAGTGGTAATTGTAAGCGAAATGGCTGCGTAAACTTTTGATATTTCTTTTAAAAGATCTATATCTCTGATTACCAGATTGCTTTTGGTAATTATATGCACTGGAAACTTATACCTATATGCAAGTTTAAGTGCGTTGCGGGTTAATTCGTATTCCTTTTCGGCAGGCATGTAGGGGTCGTTCATGCTTCCAAAACCTATGGTACCACGCTCGCGTTTCGACCGTAATTCCTTTTCAAGCAATTGTAGTGCATTGTCTTTCATGCGAATATCCGATAAATCGCCAAGCTGATAGCAATTACTGCGCGAATCGCAATATATGCACCCATGTTGGCAACCGCGATACAAATTCATATTATATCGGATTCCAAACCAAGTGTCGGCGCCCTGTTTTACAGATGAGAGAATGGTTTTCGCTTGAATGGTTCTCATTAAACAAATTTACAAAAGTTTGCTAAAAACCTTGCGGGATTAAATAAAAAAAGCCCTGCAAAATACTATGGCAACCGCATTTAAAAACCAAGCAGTATTTCTTTATATTTGTGATAAAGAGCTGCTTTAAACCTTTTATTTTTTTGCTGATTTTTTTTTGTTCCATCTTCTGATATCAAGTTCATTACCATTTTAAGGATAATGTTGAAATTCTCAGCTTCGTTTTTTTTGCTTTTCCTAGAGGCATCTTCCCCAAATGTTACATCCAAAACTCAGTGGAGCTTATTTTCTGCTCCCCAATGACTCCGGGTTTTAGTATTTAAGTCCCCAGCTAGTGCCGGCAAACTGGAAATATAGCGTCTTTGCTCGGTAGTTTCTTTTGCTGTGGTCTTCTCATAAACATTGGATTCTACAGTGAAAACTTTTTGAAAATTTACCGTATTTCCTGAGCCAATCAAGCTGTTTTTCGCCAAAAGTTATGACCGAAGACCAATCATTTATGTCACAAAGCATGCCTTTACTGTTAACAGGAGAGTTTCTGATAGTAAATGGCGAAAATTTCCTTTGGTTGTCCTGCGGGGATCCTCTAATTCTGAAAAGTGCACTGTGAATGGAGTCTTATTTGCTTCAAGGACCGATTTGTCTAGCATTTTTTTTAATGTCTCAGTAGGCGTTAATGCTAGGCAAATAGCATTAAACTTAATATTCTGGCCAAAATTTTATTGCATTTATTTTAAATACGGAAGCCGTGGCTTAATAGCCATTTCGCATGGTTGAATTGCAATATATTGTTTGCTATATACAATAGTTCGGGAAACTATTAAATTAGATTTTTTTAACTCTTTGATTTGGTGCAATTTGGTGTTTTTCTGCTTTGGTGGTAAAATTATGTAATAGCCACCTGGTCACCAAAACCAACCAAAAAGTTTACCGAAGTATTGATACATAAACTTAATAAAAAATTTCATAAAGTCGTTTTTTGACTTTATATTTGCTAACATTACTTAGATTGCAAACAGCATTTCGAAAATTTACTATTAATCGATGTAAAAAAACATTTAATTATGAATGACCGTAGAGATTTTATTAGAAAAAGTGCAATGGCTGGCTTAGGTATTGCAGGCATTGGATTGGCAGGCAATCAACTCAATGCACAAAGCATTGACAAGAAGAAGGATAAAACCAAGCGCGACCTAAGTATTGTAAGGGTTGGCTTTATTGGCTTAGGGCATCGCGGAAGTGGGCACGTACGCGATTCTATCTCCGTTGGTGGAATTGAAATTGTTGCACTTTGCGATATTAAACAAACCTCGATTGATGAAGCAATAGTCCATATTAACAAGGCGGGAATGAAACCTCCTAAAATATACCTTAATGGCGAACATGGTTTCGAAGAAATGCTTAAAAACGAAGAATTGGATGCCGTAATTATCGCAACTCCTTGGGAATGGCACGTACCTATGGCAATTGCATCCATGAAGGCTGGTGTAGCTTATACAGGCGTTGAAGTTTCGGCCGCCAATACCCTCGAAGAATGTTGGGATCTCGTAAATACTCAAGAAGAAACTGGCAAACAGCTTATGATATTGGAAAATGTTTGCTACCGCCGCGATGTAATGGCCGTGCTTAATATGGTTCGAACTAACCTTTTTGGCGAACTTCTACATTGCCGCTGCGGTTATGAACACGATTTGCGAAATGTTAAATTTAATGGAGGTGGCTCTGACTCCAACCTTGTCAAGAAAGGCGAGGTTCTAATGGGTAAAAATGCATACTCCGAAGCTCAATGGCGCGGGCTTCATTCCATTCGTCGCAACGGCGATTTATACCCAACTCATGGCATTGGACCCGTAGGTGTATATCTCGATATTAATCGTGGAAATCGATTCCTTACACTTTCGGCAATGGCCACTAAATCACGTGGTTTGCATAAATATATTACCGATTTAGGTGGTAAAAATCATCCTTTAGCTAATGTCAACTTCAACTTGGGCGATATTGTTACCTCAATGATAAAATGCGCAAATGGCGAAACTGTAATTGTTACACACGATACTAACCTTCCTCGCCCGTACTCATTAGGTTTCAGAGTTGAAGGAACGAATGGCTTATGGTACAACGACGGCGATCATATTTATATTGAAGGAAAAGCAAAAACTCCTCACGAATGGGACAACTCTGAGCCATGGATGAAAGAATACGACCATAAATTTTGGCGCGAAGAAGGTGCCAGAGCTGCTGGAGCTGGGCATGGAGGTATGGATTTTATTATGCTTTACGATTTTTTCGATGCAGCACGCAATAAAAAACAAGTACCATTAGATGCATACGATGCAGCAGCGTGGAGTGCTATTTCGGCGCTTTCGGAGATGTCGGTAGCTCGCGGTGGAACATCTGTCGATTTTCCCGATTTTACCCGTGGTAGATGGATAAAACGCAATCCCGAATTCGCTATGGACAATAAATACCCTATCGATTCTGAACGAATGCTTATCAACGATTTGTTTTAGAAGGCATTAAAACAGGCTGAAGAAGTGGAGAATGTTTTGTTTTCTACCTTCAGCCTATTTTTTTTGTTTATAAAACTATAATAACCTGTGCGAGTGGTCGCAAAAAGGCTGGCTTTTGGTTTTACCACAGCGGCAAAGTTTTATCGAATCTCCTGTGGGAATTATGTTTCCTCGCGAATCTTTCAAAATAAAATCGCCTTTTACCCTTAACGATGCCCCAGGTTTAAAAGTAAATTCGGCTACATAGTTTACTGGCGTATTTTCCATTATTTTTTTTGGTTGTCCGATATATTAAAATTTCTATCCTTCGAATGCTATTTTTCGGTGCGTTCCATCGCAAAAAGGCATATTGTTCGACACTCCACAACGGCAAAGTGAAGTAATAGAGTATGTTTTATATTCCTTCCCGTCGTTGTCGGTTAGTTTAATTTTACCAGTTATAACTAACGGTCCATCTTTCATAATCTGAATTTCAGCTGGTTGCAGAGTTTGAGTTTCTACTTTCTTTGTTGCGGTAGTTTCTGTTAATCCATTGTCGGCGTTCCATTTAAAGGCAAGTGCATCGGTTGGGCATTTATTTACTATTTCTATTATTCTTTCCGATGTTGCCCCTTTCATGTTAATCCATGGGCGGTTACGTGGGTTAAATACTTCAACTAATTGAGTATAGCAAGTTGTGGCGTGTATACAAAGTTTTGGCCGCCAATAAACGGTTATTTCTCCGTTGGTATAGTCTCTATTATTACTTTCCATTATTCAGTATTTACATGGGGAGTACAAAATTAAGCGAAAAAAGTTCAGGTACAAATACAAAGGTTTGAATAAACACGCTTCCGGTAGCCATTAAATAAAAAAACTCCGGAGAACCACCTCCGGAGTAAACCCTACATAAACTAACTAATTACTAAACCTATGAAAAAAAGCGACATCACGTCGGTTCAAAAACTACTCTTTATTTCTTTGTTTAAATTTCTATACAAATATACTACGTCCAAAAGCAATATTTATAAGGTTTGTAGTGATATTAGTTAATACGTTTAATGATATTTGTTGCATATTTTGATGATTACAATCATCAAATTTCATTGTTTTGAAAAAATAACGCTGGTTTTCTCAAATCTAAAATTAGTTTTTAGCCTTATAATCAGTACTTAATACTCTGAAATCGGTTCTACGATTTACGCCGTGTGCAATTTCTTGTAAGTCGGTATCGGATAACGAATTAATGTATGCTTCCGATAATGTATCTCCTTCTTTAAGAAACGTGTACTGGGTAGCCATCTTATTATCAACCACTTTAGGTGTCGATTCGCCATAACCTTTAGGCATCAAACGGTCGGCGGCAATTCCTTTTTCAATTAAGTAATTTACAACCGATTGTGCACGTTTTTGCGATAGGTTAATGTTTTCAACATCGCCACCTCTAGAGTCGGTATGCGAACCTAATTCAATGGTAATAGTTGGGTTTTCATTTAGTGTTTCAATCAACTTGTCGAGTGCTACCATCGATTCGGGGCGTAAATCCCACTTAGCAAAATCGTAGAAAATATTGGGCAACTCGATTGGTTTTGCGGTAGAAGCTAATCGAATACTGGTTTTAAAATCGCGACTTCTGTCAAGTCCTTTGGTTGTTTCGCGTTCCTTTCCATTCAAATAACCTGTTTTCGAGCCAATAAAAACGTAGTCGGTATTGGGTTTTAATGTAAACCTGAACACTCCATTTTTGTCGGCTTTGTTATCTATTGTAATGCCGTCGCTGCTAATCGATTTAATTGTAGCCTCGGCAATAGGCAACTCCGTTTTTTCGTCGCGAACGGTTCCAATTACGTTGAATTTAAGTGGAGGCAACGAAAATGCGTAAATGTCGTCGTCGCCTTTAACTGTGCGGCTCGACGAGAAAAAGCCTTTTTCTTGATCATTTTGAAAAGTTATGCCAAAATCGTCGGCGTTTGAGTTAATAGGCGATTCCATATTTTCAACTTTCCATGTACCATCGGCTTTTGGAATTGCTTTATAAATATCCAAACCTCCTAAGCCTATATGCCCGTTCGACGAGAAATAAAGTGTGCCATCGTTATGAATATAAGGGTACATCTCATCGGCCGATGTATTAATTTGTGCGCCTAGGTTTACAGGAACTTTACCCCATTCGTCGCTTTTCGAAGCGCGGGATACCATCCACAAATCCTTTCCTCCAATACCACCGGCCATATCGGAGGTAAAATACAGCGTAAGTTCATCGGTCGAAATTGCTGGATGTGCAATAACTATGCTATCGCCAGCTATTTGTATTACTTTATCTTTGCCCCATTCATCGCCTTCTAATTGCGAATAGCACAATTGGCAACCTAAAGCCTCTTTTTTCGAGAATTTACACCTAGTAAAATACAATGTTTTGAAATCTTTCGACAGGCAGGGAGAGCCTTCGTCGAATGCAGTGTTAATGTTTTCGCTAAGCGGAACCGGTTGACTCCATGAGCCTTTGCGGTCAACTTGTGAAGTGAAAATATCACCAAAGTTTTGACCGGTAATTCCGCTAATTGCTTTTCCTGTAGAACCGTCTCGAAATGAAGTGAATAACACTATGCTGTTGTCGGCATTGGCATAGGCAGGGGAAAACTCGTCCTGTTTCGAATTAAAAAACTTCATGCTTTCAACCTGATATCCACTGGGGTTATCCATCCATTTTTGGGCTAAATCGCACGATCGAATACCATCGTCGGCTCTTGTGTCTTTTGGAGCTAACTCCTTATATTTCTTAAAATTATCCTTCGCCTCCTCGTATTTAAGGTTCATTTTTTGCATTTCCGCCAAGTAAAACGTAGCCATAGGGTTATCAATCTCTTTGCTAATGGCCTTTGCGTACCAAAGTTCAGCTTTTAATGGTTCGTTTACTAATCGATAGCATTCTGCTATTTTAAAAAGAGTTTCGGCCTTGTTGCTTTTGTCGGAAATACTGTTGTATGCTGCCTTGTACAGGTCGATTGCAACAAAATATTCACCTGCTTTATAGGCACCATCGGCTTTTGCCGCTTTGTTACGTTGAGCAAAAAGTGGTTGCGATATACAAGCTAAAGCAAAGAAAACGACTACTAATGATCTGATTTTCATGAATCAAAATTTGCGAGGTTATATCAATAGAGCGTAAATTTAGTTAAATTATTTTCATTGATATTAAAATAACTCAACAAAAAAGGGAAGACTATGCGAATAGCCCTCCCTTTACTAATAATTAACTTCTAAACTTAGCGTATAAATAACAATTCGCGGTATTTAGGTAATGTCCACATTTCATTATCCACAATAAGTTCGAGCTTATCGATATGTGTACGAATATCGTCCAAGTACGGAAATATTTTTTCGGAATAAACAAGAGCTTTTTCGCGTCCATCCTCAAGTTTATTGGCTACTTTACGAGCTTCAACCATTGCCCGAACTTTAGCTTTAATTGCCGATATATGTCCGCCAACCTCTTTAATTAGTTCCAAACGAGCACTTGCTAATTCTTTATATTCGGTTTCCGAAAATAATTCTTTTAAACCTTGAACATTCTTAATAAGAGATGTTTGATACTCAACAGCTACCGGAACTATATGATTAAGAGCCAAATCGCCAAGAACACGAGCTTCTATTTGTATTTTCTTAACATAAGTTTCCCACTTAATTTCGGTACGTGCATGAAGTTCTTTCTCGGTTAACACGCCAGTTTTCGAAAATAATTTGATGGTTTTTTCGGAAATATAGGCGTCGTAAATTTTAACCGGATTATTTTCGTCGTCTAAGCCGCGCTTTTTGGCCTCAGCTTTCCATTCGTCGCTATATCCGTTGCCATCGAAGCGTACATTTTTCGATTCCTTAATATATTTGCGGAGTACCTGAAAAATAGCTTCGTCTTTTTTAACACCTTTTGCAATTATTGAGTCAACATCAACCTTAAAATCGATTAATTGTGCTGCAATAGCTGTATTTAGAGCTGCCATAGGCTCGGAACAGTTTGCCGATGAACCTACTGCACGGAATTCGAAACGATTTCCTGTAAAAGCAAATGGCGATGTGCGGTTACGATCGGTGTTATCGAGCAGAATTTCAGGGATACGACCGATGTCGAGCTTAATTTCTGTTTTCTCATCGGGAGTCATTTTTTTATCCGTTACTTTTTCTTCAATCTGGTCGAGCATTTTTGTTAAATACGTACCTAGGAATGCCGAAATAATTGCTGGAGGTGCTTCGTTTGCGCCTAAGCGGTGTGCATTGTTTGCCGAAGCAATGGAAGCCTTTAATAATGAACTGTTTTTATATACAGCCATTAACGTGTTTACAAGGAAAGTAAGGAACTGAAGGTTGCTTTTCGGATTTTTACCCGGCGAAAGCAAATTTACGCCAGTATCGGTTGAAAGCGACCAGTTATTGTGTTTTCCCGAGCCATTAACGCCTGCAAATGGCTTTTCGTGCAACAAGCAAGCAAAATTATGTTTGCGGGCAATGTTACGCATTAATGTCATTATTAACAAGTTGTGATCTACTGCAAGGTTAGCCTCTTCATAAACTGGTGCAAGCTCGTATTGGTTAGGTGCAACTTCGTTATGACGAGTTTTTGCTGGTATGCCAAGTTTCCACGATTCGAATTCCAGTTCCTTCATAAATTCCTGGACGCGTGGAGGAACAGCGCCGAAATATTGATCTTCTAACTGTTGGTTTTTTGCCGAATCGTGACCCATTAAAGAACGCTCGGTAAGCTTAAGATCTGGACGTGCTTCGTATAGAGCCTCATCTATTAAAAAGTATTCCTGTTCCCAACCTAAATTTGCTGTAACCTTCTGTACATCTTTATCGAAATACTGACAAACTTCTACGGCTGCTTTGTCGAGTGCGTTTAATGCTTTAATGAGAGGTGTTTTATTATCAAGTACTTCGCCAGTATATGAAATAAATATTGTTGGAATACATAATGTATCGTCGAGAATAAAAGCTGGCGATGAAGGATCCCATGCTGTATAACCACGAGCCTCGAATGTGGCACGTATTCCACCACTTGGGAAACTCGATGCATCTGGTTCCTGTTGAACTAACAATTTGCCTGAGAAACTTTCAACTACTGTGCCATTTCCGGTAGGATCGGCAAAGGCATCGTGTTTTTCGGCAGTACCGCCAGTTAATGGCTGAAACCAGTGTGTGTAATGGGTTGCGCCCAGCTCCATAGCCCACGATTTCATGCCAGCAGCCACTTGATCGGCAATTTTGCGGTCAATACGAACTCCTTTGTCAATTGCGCTTATAACTGCCTGATAGGCCTCTTTCGACAAATATTTCTGCATTTTATTTCTGTCGAAAACTTTTCGGCCAAAATATTCCGAAGTTTTTTCTTTTGGAACCTCGGCAACAAGAGGCTTCCTGCTTAGTGCATCTTGCAATGCTTTAAATCTTAATGACGCCATAGTTTGATATATTAATTATGTTTAAATGAATGTCGGCACAAAAATATGAATAATATTTTATAAACCCCCTAAATTTCGATATATTTTTTTAAAAATTAATGTTTTGTGGTAGAAATACTCAAAAAATAATGGGTTGCAGCTAATTATTATATGTTTTATTAATTGGGTTGCACTTTGAAACGTAGTATTTTACAGGGAAGTATTTTTGGTAAACTTGCCTACTTCTTTGGAGGCTATTTTAAGTTGTTCGTACCATTCTTTTCCGAATTTCCGTATAAGTGGTTGTGCAAGATACACGTATAGTGGAGTTTGCGTTTTTTCGCCAAGTTTAATTGCTGGTTTGCAAATTTCCCATTCGTGATAATTAAGTGCTTCGAAATCGTTATATTGGGTAACACGTATTGGGTAAAGGTTACAGGAAATAGGTTTTCGGAAATCTATTTTATTGGCTTCGAATGCCTTTTCTATAGCGCACTTGGCAATGTTGTTATCGAAAATTACATAAGCACATTCTTTACCTTCTATTAATGGTGTTACGGTATCGCCATCGCTATCAATTACATGTGCTCCTTGTAATTCAACTGCCTTTACGCCTTTTGGTCGCATAAAAGTTTTTATTATCGGGAAATAATTTGCTAATATGTTGGCTTCATTCATATCTAATGGAGCACCCGAATCGCCGTGTATGCAACATGCACCTTTGCAGATTGTTAAGTCGCAAACAAACTTTTTTTCGAAAATATCTAACCCTAATATGGCGTTTTCAATTTGCAACATGCTCATATTTGTAAAAATGACTTGCAAAATTACGCTAATAGTGCGAATAATTTTTAAAAACTACAATCTATAAAAACTAAAAAAGCTTTTGATATTCTAAATATAATAGGTATCTTGAGCTAAAATTTATCGCGATATGAAAGAAATATTACTTTCGAGAAATAGAATTAAAAACTATTTAGCTGAAAACATTACAAATCAGGTACTTCAGATGGACGAGGAGCGTATTTTTAGCATCATACGTTACGAAGGAATTGGAGGTTTTAGCAAGATTTCAGATAACGACTTATACGTTAGGTTGGTTGAATTTATACCAGAATTTCAATTGTTACGTCTTGTTAATGCCGACCAAAACCATGTGATTGTTAGTGTGAAGGATGAATATGCTGAAACAGAAGATGAAATTCTAGTTGATATTTCCAGAATTATTCAACTTAAACTAACATAAATAGAATATAAAATTTAGTTATTTACTTAAAACGCAATAGCGATGATGTATAAATCAGTTAATATTCACACTCGATCGACCTACTGGACTAATAAAGACGCAGCGGAGGAATTAATAGTTGACTCTGAGGATTTAGCTCAGGAAATTGAAAAGGTTACCAACGAGCTATATGTGGCTGGTTATGCCGTTTTTTCTATTTTGGCAATTAATTCCGGTTCGGTAAGTAACGGAAACGGTTATTACCAAACGGGGGGCATTATTATTACAGCAAAAAAAATATCTTAAGGACATCTCTAAAAACTTCAATTTCTGCGTTGTTGCTCAAATTTCAAATTACTCACAAATCCATTTTTGAATGGTGTTCGTGAATGCTCCGCTTAGTTCTTACATACTTCATGTATGCTGCGGTTTGAAATTATCGCACGCCTTGAACTTAATGTTTTTAGAGATGCGCTGAATAAAAAAAGCCGATTATTCGGCTTTTTTATTCATAATCTTTTAGTGCATCCATTAGCTTTTTTCGTGTAAAGAAAATTCGGCTTTTTACTGTTCCTATTTTTAAATCGAGTTTTTGAGCTATTTCTTTGTACTTATAACCTTCGGTGTGCATTTTAAATGGCACTCGAAACTCATTTTCCAAACCGTCAATTACTCTGTTTATTTCCTGTGTATTGTATGCCGAATCTGGTGTTACGTTAACAGTATCTTTGTTTTGATTTAGGAAATACAAATCCTTTGTGTTGTCGAAAGTTGTGTTTTGTCGAACGTTTCTGCGATAGTTATTTATAAATGTATTCTTCATTATAGTATAAGTCCAAGCTTTTAAGTTTGTATATTGAACAAACTGATCGCGATATGCTATTGCTTTAAGCATAGTATCTTGCAGTAAATCTTTAGCATCATCTCTATTAGATGTTAAACTTAATGCAAAACGCGATAATTTATCTTCGAGACTTATGAGTTGGTGATTAAATTCTGGTGCTGTCATAGTCATAATTTTTATTGTTTTTATTTATAACAAATCTAAATAAAAATTAAGATTTATAAAAACCTAGTCGTAAAACATGTAATTATTACAAAATAATTATAAATAGTAATAAATTATAATTAGTTGTAAATTAATTGATTAAACTGCATAATTTTGGACTTTTATAAATAATGTATATGTTATATTTGTTCAGTTTTATGGGTTTGTTGTTGAACTCCCCTAATACACTAAACAATTGTAATTCAATAATTAAAACACTTAAACATCTTTATATCCGAATATGATTTTTGCTTTTCTAATGTTTTACATGTAAAATTCTTAATTGCAGTATTTTAGGTTGTTTTTTGGAAAATTACGCCGCTTAAAAATTCGAAATAAAGCAGAAATGCCACAAACCAACTGTTGGTTTGTGGCATTTTCGAAAGGTTGAAGTTTTATCGCGACTTTGCCATTATTTCTTTTAAATGGTCAACCGATTTTACTTTGATTACATTAGTAACTTTCTTAAGGTCTATCTTAAATATCTGATTGCCAGTAATAAACACTTTAAGTTTTCGATAAGTTTTAGAAAGCGTTAAAATATAGTCTCTTAGCAATAGTTCATCGGTTGACGTAATGAAAGAAGTGAGTATATATTCGGCATTATATGCTGCTTGAACGTAGGCTATGTCGGTAAATGGTACCGATTGACCCAAATATATTGGTTGGAAGCCGTTTTTCTTCAATATGTAATAGTATAAAAGCATTCCTATTTCATGATATTCATCTTCGGGTAAATACAAGATAATCTTAGAACCAGTGTTGTTGTTCCCTATCGCATCAATTGCTGTAAAAAATTTTCGTCGAATAATATTGCTTACAAAATGTTCCTGAGCAGGGTTTACGTTTCCAGTTTGCCAAAGTAAACCTGTTTTTTGCAGAAAAGGGTATACAATATCGGTTACGGTTTGTTCAAAGCCTAAATCGGTAATTAGTTTTGTTAAAAGCGAGTCGAAATTATTTTCGTTCAATGATATCATCGCCGCCACTAAGGTATCAACTTGTGCAACAGTATTATACGAATCGGTTGAAACTTCAACTACATTCGAAATAATTTGTTGGTCGTTTAGTTTTGCAATTTTCGATATTTTAAAACCGTTATGATTTAAAAGAGCTACATTCAACAACCGTTTCACGTCATCGTCGGAATAAACCCTTATATTGGTAATTGTACGCACCGGATTAACTAATTTGTATCGCTTCTCCCATATTCGAATTGTATGCGCCTGAATGCCAGTTAGTTTTTCCAGATCTTTAATTGAATATTGTGCCATGGATTTAGTTTATGTAATTAGACTTATGAAACAACCATATCTTAATAATGTTTAATAAAGTTAACTATAAATTAATATTATACCAAGGTTTACGTGGTAATTATTGTGATATTAAAGTTTTTTTAGTATCATTAAACCATCGCGTATAGGTAATATGTGTTTTTCTACGCGGCTATCGGTTTTAACAAAGGCGTTAAATTCTTTTATGCCTTTTGTAAAATAATCGTTTGTTCGTTCCTCCTCCAGCACTTTTCCACTCCATAAAACGTTGTCGGCGAAAATATAACCACCCTGTTTTACCTTTTCGAATACTAAATGGTAATACGCTAAATACTCACTTTTTTCGCCATCGATAAACACTAAGTCGAAAGTGTCAGTAAATGAAGGAATTATAGTTTTTGCATCGCCAATATGCAGTTTAATTTTATTCTCTAGGCCACTTTTTTTAATAAATTTAAGGGGTATTTCGCTCAGCTCGTCGTTAATTTCTATTGTGTGTAGTATTCCTGCCTCGTTTAATCCTCGAGCTAGGCATATTGCCGAATACCCTGTGTATGTGCCTATTTCGAGTATTTTTGTTGGCTGAATCATTTTGCATAACATTTGTAAAATTTGCCCTTGTAAATGACCCGACAACATTCGTGGGTGCATTATTTTAAGATGCGTATATCTGTTAAGCTCTTGCAGCACAGTATCTTCCGGTTCGGTAATATTTAATATGTATTGTTCGAGTTGGTCGTTTAATTCGTTCATTTACTTTTATTTATATATTAGCAGCGATAACATGTCATTGTTTAACACATCGTTAGCAACATCTGCTAAGTTCATGGCCGATATTGATTCGATTCTGGTATTAATTTCGGCGAGAGTGTCAACCTTGTCGTAAATCAAATAACTTTTGCCTATCGAAAGCATCTGATTTTCATTACTTTCGAACGAAATTGCTAATTGGCCGATAATTTGTTGTTTAGCCTTTTTTAATTGCTGTTCTCCTAATTGCTTGGTTTTTAGCAAATTGAATTCTTTATATATTATTTCGAGGCATTTTTCGAGATATTCTTTATCGGTACTAAAATAAACGTTGAAAATTCCAGTGTCGGAATAAGGGGTGTACGCCGATTCGATATTATACGAATATCCTTTGCGTTCGCGAAGTGCTAAATTTAACCGCGAAATCATACCGGGACCGCCTATAATGTTCGATAGTAAATGCAAGGTCATTCTTCGATTGTCCTTTAAATCGTATCCTAGGTTTCCGAGTATTGCGTGAATTTGAAACGTATTTTTCTTAATTGTTTGGCTAAATGGTGTGTAATTTTGAAACGGCAATCGTTGGTTTTTTCTAAAATTAGCAGGTACATGTTTAAAATGCTTTTCGAACAGGTAAATTATTCGTGCTGGCGGTATGTTGCCAACCGATGTAAATACCATTTGGTTTGTGTTGTATTTTTTGCCTATAAACGAATAAATGTTGGCGCTAGCGAATTTTTTTAGATACTTCGCTTTCCCTAGTATATTGCGAGATAGGGGATGGTTTTTGAAGAATAATTCTTCGAAATCGTCGAATATTAGCTCGGAAGGACTGTCCTTATATGAGTTTATTTCGTCGAGAATCACATCTTTTTCGCTTTCTAAGGCTTTTTCGGGAAAGTTTGAATTGAAAACTATGTCGCTAATTAATTCTATAGTTCTTTCGTAGTAATCCTTTAAAAATGAAGCGTGTATGCAGGTTTCCTCTTTTGTTGTGTAAGCGTTAAGTTCGCCACCAACATCTTCGAGGCGGGAAAGAACGTGAAAAGCTTTGCGTTTGTTTGTTCCTTTAAAGAACAGATGTTCAATAAAATGTGCTATTCCTTGTTCGTTATCGTCTTCATCGCGCGAACCTGTGTGTATAATGAAACCGCAGTGAGCAACAGGGGATGGAGTTTGAATATGAATAAGTTTAATACCATTAGGGAGAACGTGAGTAGTGAAATCCATGCTTAACAAATTGAGTTACAAAGGTAATAAAGAATAGATATTGAGAACATTTTTTAGGGAGTGAAAATATTTTCAAAAAAATGCAAAAACGTTTTTACAAGTTATTTTTTTGTTTACATTTGCACCGCAATAAAACGGTACCATAGCTCAGTCGGTAGAGCAACGGACTGAAAATCCGTGTGTCCCCGGTTCGATTCCTGGTGGTACCACCCAAAGCCCCAAGCAAAACTTGGGGCTTTT
>JANYAP010000125.1 GCA_025361285.1 Bacteroidales bacterium
CAGAAAGCCGTAAATTGGCTAAATGAAAGTAATCCTATCGATTTGATTTTGTTGGATATGGAGATACCAAATATTAACGGCAGGGTTTTTATTCGAAAAGTTAAATATAGTTTTACTCATCAGGATGTTCCAGTAATTGTAATGTCAACTACTGATAGTAAACTTATTAGGCATAGCTTTTTAAACCTTGGCGCGTCCGATTATATATTGAAACCGTTTGAAGAAATCGACTTTAAAGAGCGAGTTGAGAAGGCTATCATGCAAGGTTGCCAATAAATGCAAATACACAAACATTTTTAGTTTTTTTTATTCCAAGGAATTAAAAAAATTAATACTTTTGCACCTTGTTTTAATTATAATGTCTAACTTATTAATTATTAATTATTTTATTAAATGATTGACAAAAACGAAGAATTAGAAAATGAGGGGGTTGATAAAAATGAATCAACTGAAAATGAAGCAAGTATTAGTACTGAGGCTATTGCCGAAGTAGAAGAAACTTCTGAAGTGGAAGAAGATGAAACTGACGATGAAGAGTTAGTTGAAGACGATGCCGACGAAATTGCAGATAATCTATTGAAAATTAAGAGCGAAAAGGTTTCTCTCGAAAATTTCGATTGGACAAAGTACAACAACAAATGGGACATCTATTCCGACGACGAACGCAATCAGCTTTCGGATATGTACGGGAAAACATTATCGACAATTGCTGAAAATGAGTGCATTGACGGTACTGTTATTGCAATGAACAAACGCGAAGTAGTTATTAATATTGGCTACAAATCGGAAGGCGTAATTAGCTTAAACGAATTTCGGTACAACCCAAACCTAGCAATAGGCGATAAAGTTGAAGTTTATGTTGACAGTCAGGAAGATAAAAACGGACAATTACTTCTTTCTCACAAAAAGGCTCGCGCAATGCGTTCATGGGATCGAGTTAATTCCGCTCTCGAGAACGACGAAATTATTCAAGGTTACATTAAATGCCGTACTAAAGGCGGTATGATTGTGGATGTATTTGGTATTGAAGCATTTTTACCTGGTTCGCAAATCGATGTTAAGCCTATCCGCGACTACGATATCTTTGTTGGAAAAACAATGGAATTCAAAGTTGTTAAAATTAACCACGAATTTAAAAACGTTGTTGTTTCGCACAAAGCGCTTATCGAAGCCGAACTCGAACAACAAAAGAAAGACATTATTGCTAAACTCGAAAAAGGTCAGGTTCTCGAAGGAACCGTTAAAAATATCACATCGTACGGTGTGTTTATCGATCTTGGTGGCGTTGATGGACTTATACATATCACCGATCTATCTTGGGGTCGCGTAAATCATCCTGAAGAAATTGTTCAACTCGATCAGAAACTGAACGTAGTTATTCTCGATTTCGACGATGCTAAAAAACGTATAGCACTTGGTTTAAAGCAACTTACACCACATCCATGGGATGCTCTTAGCGCCGATATGAAAGTTGGCGATAAAGTAAAAGGTAAAGTTGTTGTTATTGCCGATTATGGTGCTTTTGTTGAAATAAACACTGGCGTTGAAGGACTTATTCACGTTTCGGAAATGTCGTGGTCGCAGCACCTACGCAGCGCTCAGGAATTCCTTAAAGTGAGCGACGAAGTTGAAGCTGTAATACTTACCCTCGATCGCGACGAACGCAAAATGTCGTTGGGGATCAAGCAACTAAAAACTGATCCTTGGGATAGCATCGAAGCTAAATATGCACAAGGCACAAAGCACAAAGCAAAAGTTCGCAACTTCACCAACTTTGGTGTATTTGTTGAAATTGAAGAAGGCGTTGACGGCTTAATACATATTTCCGATCTTTCGTGGACTAAGAAAATCAAACATCCATCGGAATTCACGCAAGTGGGCGAAGAGATTGATGTTGTAGTACTTGATATCGACAAAGATAACCGTCGTTTAAGCCTTGGTCACAAACAACTCGAAGAAAATCCTTGGGATGTTTTCGAAACCATCTTTACTGTCGATTCAATTCACGAAGGTACTATTGTTGAAATTTTCGACAAAGGCGCTTTAGTAGCGTTACCTTATGGTGTTGAGGGTTTTGTAACTCCAAAACATTTGGTAAAAGAAGACGGAACACCTTCGAAAGTTGACGATAAACTCGAATTTAAAGTTATCGAATTCAACAAGTCGGCAAAACGTATAATATTGTCGCACAGTCGTGTATTCGAAGATGTTAAAAAATCGGAAGATACAGCAGCTCGTAGAGCCGTTTCCGACGAAAATAAAAAGACCAGCAAAAAACTTAAAATTACCATGGAAAAAACAACCCTTGGCGATATAACTGGGTTAGCTGCTCTTAAAGAGGAAATGGAAGAACAACAGAAAAAGGCTTTACAGGACGAAAAAGACAAGGATAATTAATTATTGAATTTAATAATTTAATTACAGAACAATGGAATTTAAGATAGAAAAACTGGACAATTATGCCTTAATTCATGTGCTTGAGGAGAAATTGGATACGCATATTGCACCAACCTTGAAATCAGAATTGGTATTAATTTCGGGAAATGGCGAGAAAAATATCGTTTTAGATCTTAGTAAATGTCGTTATTGCGACTCGTCGGGCTTAAGCGCAATATTGGTTGCCAATCGTTTATGTAAAAACGCTAACGGAACCTTTGTGCTTACTGGCCTAAACGATGCCGTGGAACGCCTAGTAACTATATCTCAATTAGATACAGTTCTTAACATAACCAATTCTATTGAAGATGCTATTGCATTGATTAATAGGAGTAATTAATGTTCGGCAATTCCTTATAAAACCATGGTCTTTTCTGTTACCGTTTTAGGCAGCAGTTCCGCCTTGCCTACATCAAACAGATATTTAACCGCTCATGTGCTTAATGTACATGAGCGGTTTTTTCTGATAGATTGTGGTGAAGGAACTCAATTTCAGCTACGTAAGTATAAGGCGAAATTTAGCCAGCTTAACCATATTTTTATTACCCATTTGCATGGCGACCACATATTTGGCTTGCCAGGGCTTATATCGTCGTTCAACTTGCTGGGTCGAAAACACGATTTGCATATTTACGCACACACCAGCCTCGAAACAATTTTAAAGCAGTTTCTGTCAAATTTCTTTACCGACCTTAATTTTAAGATTATCTATCATGCATTAAATCACGATAGTAACCAAATTATATTCGACAATGCTCTGTTAACGGTAGAGAGCTTTCCGCTAAAACACCGCATTCCCACTTGTGGCTTCATTTTTCGCGAAAAACTTGGACTTAAAAATATTCGAAAAGATATGCTTGAGTTTCATAAAATACCTGTTAGCGAAATACTTAGCATAAAAAAGGGAAACGACTTCATTAAACCCGATGGTGCTGTTGTTCCTAACTCACATCTTACATTGGATAGGGAGCCAGGCAAATCGTATGCTTTTTGCTCCGATACTGCTTACCTTGAAGATTTTGTACCTTATATTAAGGATGTAGATTTGCTATATCACGAAGCAACTTTTTCCGACCAAGATAGTGAACGAGCAAAGGAAACATTTCATTCCACAGCATCGCAAGCTGCAAACATTGCCAAACTTTCGAACGCAAAACAGCTTATAATAGGCCATTTTTCGGCTCGGTATAAGGATGTTACACTTCTGGTAGATCAGGCTCGTAAAATTTTCCCCAACACAACAGCCGCAGTAGAAGGAATGCAAATAACCCCTTAAAATACATGTTTTTTCTCATACACCTCTCAATTTTCAACCTAAAATATCCTTACCTTTGCACTTTTTAAAATATTAGTACTATGCAGGAGAAGCTAATTATACTCGATTTTGGATCGCAATACACACAGCTTATAGCCCGTAGAATTAGGGAGCTTAACGTTTATTGCGAAATATTCCCCTACAACAAAAAACTCGAAATTGACTCATCGGTTAAAGGTGTAATTTTGTCGGGAAGTCCGTTTTCGGTACGCGATAAAAATGCACTTTTGCCCGACCTTACTAATATAAAAGGTAAATTACCATTACTAGGAATTTGCTATGGCGCTCAGTATCTGGCACATTACTATGGGGGCGAAGTAATGCCTTCATCTACAAGAGAATACGGCAGAGCTAATTTGCAATGCATTATGCCAGGCGTAAATTTATTAAAAGGTGTTTCGGCAAATTCGCAGGTTTGGATGTCGCATGGCGATACAATTGCCAATATACCAACAAATTACGAAATAATTGCGAGCACTTCCGATGTTAAGGTTGGAGCATACCGCGCAACCAACGAAACAACATTCGGATTGCAGTTTCACCCCGAAGTTTTTCATACCACCGAAGGTTTAACAATACTTAGGAACTTTGTTGCCGATATTTGTGGATGTAAGCAAAATTGGACTCCTGCATCGTTTGTAGAGTCAACGGTAGCCGAATTAAAAACGAAACTTGGTAACGACAAGGTAGTGTTGGGGCTTTCGGGCGGTGTCGATTCATCGGTAGCTGCATTGCTCATTCACAAGGCAATAGGCAAAAACCTTACATGTATATTTGTCGATAATGGCTTGCTGCGAAAAAACGAGTTTCAATCTGTTTTAGAATCGTATACACACTTGGGCTTAAATGTAATAGGTGTCGATGCCAAGCAGAAATTCATTTCCGACTTGAAGGGTATTTCCGACCCTGAGCAAAAACGCAAAATTATTGGTCGCGATTTCATAGAAATTTTCGATGAAGAATCCCATAAAATACAGGACGTTAAATGGTTAGCGCAAGGTACTATTTATCCCGATGTTATTGAATCGGTGTCGGTAAACGGGCCTTCGGCAACAATTAAGTCGCACCATAACGTGGGCGGTTTGCCCGAAAAAATGAAGCTCAAAATTGTTGAGCCATTAAATTTGTTGTTTAAAGACGAGGTGCGTAGGGTAGGCAAGGCTTTAGAGTTACCAGCAAATATACTTAATCGGCATCCATTTCCAGGCCCAGGTTTAGGCATACGTATTTTGGGCGATGTTACTGCCGATAAAATTTCTGTCCTTCAAGATGTTGACGCAATTTTCATTGAAGGTCTAAAAACGCATGGTTTGTACGACGATGTATGGCAGGCTGGTGCAATTTTACTTCCGGTACAATCGGTAGGCGTCATGGGCGACGAACGTACATACGAAAACGTTGTGGCTCTGCGCGCTGTAGCTTCAACCGACGGAATGACAGCCGATTGGTGCCACCTACCGTACGATTTTCTCGCAAAAATATCGAACGAAATAATAAATAAGGTAAAGGGCGTAAACAGAGTTGTTTACGATATAAGTTCGAAACCGCCTGCAACTATCGAGTGGGAATAGGTTTAAATTGCAATTTATTGATATTTAACATATAATTAGTGTCTATAAGAAAATTCTTCTTTGCTACTTTTTTAGAAAACTTAGCCGAAGGCGTTCTCATGAGCGAAAGCGAATAAAAAAGTAACAAGCAAAATATTTGAAAACTCACTATTAATATTAAGTTACAACTATGTTTTTTTCATTCTAACGAGTTTCCCTAGTAACACTAATTAATGAAGCAAGTTTCCCGTATATTATTCGTTTCTCTTTTATTTATTGTAGCACAGTTTGCTATTGCCCAAGCCCAGTTTTTTAACAATCAAAGCTTGAAATTTAACCAGCTTTTTGATTGGGTAGATTCGTATTATGTTGATAGTGTTAATACTGATAAATTAAGTGAAGAAGTAATTCGGAATATGCTTCAGAAAATGGATCCGCATTCGTCATACATTAGTAAGGACGAGGTTGCCGAAATGAACGAACCACTTCAAGGGAACTTCGAAGGTATTGGTGTAACCTTCAATATATTAAACGATACCATATTTATTGTTCAGCCACTTGTAGGCGGGCCATCCGAAAAGCTTGGCATTCGCGCAGGCGATAGAATTATTTATATCGACACCATAAATGTTACTGGCAAGGGAATTACCAATAAATTAGTTTTTAGCAAGTTGCGTGGTAAAAAGGGCACAACCGTAAATGTTAAAATTAAACGGAATGCTGTAAATAAGCTACTTGCGTTTTCTATTGTTCGCGATAAAATACCAATTCAAAGTGTTGATGCTGCCTATAAAATTAACGATACTACTGGGTATATTCGCTTGAGTAGGTTTTCGATTACATCGCACGAAGAAGTTGATAATGAAATAATTAAACTGCAAAAAGAAAACATAAAGAACTTAATTATCGATTTAAGCGGAAATGGTGGAGGATACCTCGATGTAGCAATTAATCTTGCAGATGATTTTATCGATGAAAATAAATTGATTGTTTATACCAAGGGCGCTCGAACAGATAAAAAAGAATATATTTCAACTTCCAAAGGCTTATTCGAGAAGGGAAAGCTTGTGCTCATTATCGACGAAGGCTCTGCCTCGGCTAGCGAAATTCTTGCCGGAGCAATTCAGGATTGGGATAGAGGCATTATTGTAGGCCGCCGTTCGTATGGCAAAGGTTTGGTTCAACGACGATTAACCTTTCTCGATGGAGCCGAAGTGCGGCTTACGGTTGCCAGATACTACACACCTTCAGGTAGAACTATTCAGAAACCTTATACAGGTACTTACGAAACCTATTCCAACGAAGTTTCAACACGTTATAAAAACGGAGAATTGCTTGGTAAAGAACAAATTACGCACCCCGATTCGCTAAAATATTATACATTAATTAAAAAACGTGCTGTTTATGGTGGAGGCGGCATATCGCCCGATATTTTTGTGCCAATCGACACTTCGGACAATACAATATTACTCAAAAAGCTTGTAGCAAAGGCTATTATAAATAATTTTGCGCTCGAATATGCCGATAAAAACCGCAACTTTTTTCTTGAGAAATATTCCAATTTCTCTAATTTTAAATCGATGTATATTGTTGATGATAAATTAGTTGACGAATTAGTTAAATTTGCCGAAAAACAATCTGTAACTTTCACCGCCGAAGAGTTAGCACATTCTAAATCGTATATTATTTTGCACTTAAAAGCATTTATTGCCCGCGATATATGGGGCGTGAGCGAATTCTTTGAAATATACAATACATTAAACCCAAGTTACAATAAAGCCATCGAAGTAATTAATAATTGGAATAAGGGCTTGTAAGTTAATAAGTTGTACATATGAACGGAAAATCCATCCACATTGGCGATCCTTAAAAGTATGCTGTCATTCCGACGTAGGTCGGAACCGAGTTTACGAGCTCGCCGTAGGCAATCCATAAAAAAAAGAACTAGGGATTACCTTCGGTGAGGACATCGTCGTTCCGACCTGCGTCGGAATGACGCTAAATCGAATGATTTATTTTTAACGCAATAGTTTTTAAGTTTATTACATATTAATTCTTAATTCTTAATTCTTAATTCTTTGGTTCTTGGTTCTTGGTTCTTAATTTTTACGTTCTATAAAGTAATTTCATTAAACATTTTAACGTGCTAAATTGGCTGATAATTAATTATATAGAAGTAACAGGCGCTATTTTGGGATTAATTTATGTAATTCTTTCCATTAGGCAAAATATTTCGCTATGGTTTGTAGGTATCTTAACATCTGCATTTTACATAGTTGTTTTCCTTAATTCGAAACTATACGCCAATATGGCTTTGCAGTTTTATTACCTTATAATGAGCATTTACGGTTGGTATATATGGAAACGAGCTGCGAGCAACAGTAATGAACTGAATAACAATATGCCAGTTAGTACAGTTTCTAATTCAATTATACTTTGGTGTTCAATTATTGGCGTAACTTTATCGATTATATTGTGGAAAATACTCCAAATATTTACCGATTCGCCTTTTCCAATTTTAGATTCAGTTACCAGCTCTTTGAGCATAATTGCAACGTGGATGATTACACGCAAATATCTCGAAAACTGGTTGTTATGGATTGTCGCCGATATTATTTCGGTGGGCTTGTATTTTTACATGAAATTATTTCCAACCACTTTGCTATTTTTTATATACACAATAATGGCGGTTTTGGGTTTTATGGAATGGAGAAAATCGTTACATGTAAAACTGCTAGTAAATAAGCAGTTGTAAATTATTGTCGCTAAGTTCAGGGTTGTAATAGCCTTGATTCTATTTACCACGGGTTATACCTGTGGTTATTCAAATTTAAGCCTTTCAGGCTTAACTAAGCGACATTGAATTGTAAATATTTAGATTGCATAACTTGTTACAAATTATATTATACTAATGGAAGCAGAAAGCACTTATTTCGAATTAGTTGCCACAACATTTAAAGGTCTCGAAGGTGTACTTTCGAACGAATTGACTGCTCTAGGAGCCAAAGATGTGAAGATATTAAACCGTGCAGTTAGTTTTAATGGCGATACAACAATGATGTACAAAGCAAATTTATGGTTACGTACTGCCATTAAAATAATTAGGCCAATTCATGTTTTCAAAGCAAAAAACGAAGTAGAGCTATACAAAGGCATATCGCAAATTGAATGGAGCGATTATATGGATGTTTCCGATACGCTATCGATAAACACTTCAGTATCATCGGAATACTTCAATCACTCGCAGTTTGTTGCTCTAAAGTCGAAAGATGCCATTGTAGATCAGTTTCGTAACAAATTTGGCAAACGACCATCAATTGATACCGACAATCCTACATTGTTGCTAAATATTCATTTAAACGACGATGAATGCATTGTATCTATCGATAGCTCAGGCGAATCGCTTCACAAACGCGGATACAGGTTAAACTCCACAATTGCACCACTTAACGAAGTAATGGCAGCTGGTTTACTTATGCTTGCCGGATGGAAAGGCCAAAGTAATTTCATCGACCCAATGTGCGGATCGGGTACTATGCCTATCGAAGCCGCATTAATTGCATACAATATTCCACCTGGCATTTTCCGTAAAGAATTTGGATTTGAAAAATGGAAAGATTTCGACAAAGAATTATTCGAGACAGTTTATAACGACGATTCCAGCTCGCAGGAGTTTGAACATCAAATAATTGGCTCCGATATTTCGGGTGGCGCTATTCGCATTGCGAACGAAAACGCTAAAAATGCCTTTCTTAATAATAAAATTTCGTTTAAAGTAATGCCTTTTGAGAGCGTAATGCCTTTAGAAACAAAGAGTTTGATTATTATGAACCCCCCTTATGGCGAACGACTGAAAAAAACAAACATAAACGAATTCTATCAAACTATTGGTAATTGCTTAAAGAAGAACTTCCCAGGCCACGAAGCATGGATACTTTCGGGCAATAAGGAAGCAATGGACAATATTGGGTTACATCCTACTAAAAAGCAAACACTTTATAACGGAGCGATAGAGTGTAAGTATCAATGCTTTACAATGTACGAAGGATCCATAAAACAAAAAAAGTTAATTAAGTCGGAAAAATAATGCAGAAAACTTCGTTTTTACGAATATATAAAACTTAAAAATATTAGCTTTGGTAAAATATTTTTACTGGTTTTCGAATGTGTTATTTCAATTGTTTCATAAAATTACTATCTTTATAAGTAAGAAACAGTAACCTATATGCATCTTACCCGTAGAAGGCAACTTGTGTAAGTATAGAAGAATATAGATTAAATTGTGTAAATAGTTTAGTTTTTATACATTTGTTTACTGCTTGGTAAAACAGCATATTAACTTGAAAAGTAATAGAAGCCTCTCATGAGCTTTAATGTAAATGATTATTATCTTCAAATGAATGGCAAAGATGTACTGCTCTCATACAAAGGCAGTATATCTTCGGATGTTATTAATAAAATGCTGGAAAGCATTGAAAAAAAATTAACTACCACCAGCGAAGATGGAAAAGTAATGAAAAAGCTTTATAATGTGCTGGTTGAAAGCTTACAAAATTTATATCACCACGTTGAGGATTTACCTGCTGGATCGGATGTTGGAGTTGATGAAAGCAAATTTGGAATGTTAATTGTCTCCAAAACCGAAAATAAATATAGAATAACAACAGGTAATTTTATTAATTCGAGCAAAATTAAACCTCTTAAAGATAAAATAGACAAAATCAATTCATTATCACAGGACGAATTGAAAGATATGTACAAATTTATTTTAAACCACCAAAAATTAACAGCTAAAGGTGGCGGAGGGCTTGGGCTTGTTGATATTGCCCGCAAAACTGGTAACAAATTAGATTACTCGTTTCAAAATGTTTCAAACGAGTTTTATTTTTTTAATTTAGATATATACGTTTCCTAGTACAGTAAATATTATAGGTTGACATTATGGAATCACTTTTTATAGAGGGGACTGCAAAGACGCCTACAGTTAGGTTTGATGGTGATCAGGGATTGATTGAGATTAAGGGCAGGTCGATACCTGAAAACTCAATAGAGTTTTATAATCCTTTAGTTGATTGGCTCGATAAATATGGTAAAGCTCCCAAAAGTTTAACTAAGGTTAACATTCAGCTCGAGTACTTTAACACTAGCTCGTCTAAATGTATTTTAGACGTATTTAAAAAGCTGGAAGCTATTCATAAATCAAATAACGAAGTGTCGATTAATTGGTATTACGAAGAAGATGACGAAGATATGCTCGAAGCTGGAGAAGATTACGAGTCGATTATTAGAATACCTTTCAAAATGATTGAAATAGTTTAATATACAATTAAATACAAACAAAAAAAGCTACTTCGTTGTAGCTTTTTTTGTTTGTATTTAATTACTTTATAAGCGACAACTTCAAAATATTCAATTTCAATGTATTTGTAATACGTTGAAATACATAGAAATATAAAAATATTTCAACTTGTTAATTATTAGCAACTTGCAAAAATGTACATAAGTCTTGATATCAATCGTTTATATACAAACTACTACTTTTGAAACAAATACTATATGAGTAAGAATATCCCTTCTTCCCAAACAACCTCCATCCGAGGAACGCAAATAAAACGAATTACCATCGATGAGATGTATGGCACTTTTTTGTTCGAAATTGCCTGGGAAGTGTGTAATCAGATAGGAGGCATTTATACTGTTATTCAATCGAAAGTACCATCGGTTATCGATAAATGGAAGCGCGAAAACTATGTACTTCTTGGTCCATACATCGAAAAACAAGCTTCTAGCATTTTCGAACCTATCGACGACTTTACCGACTCGGTAGCTCAGGCCGTTAAGGAAATGAATAGCATGGGGTTTAAGGTTTATTATGGGCAGTGGCTTATAGCAGGCCGTCCTAGGGTGGTTTTGTTCGATCCACTTTCGGTTTACGATAAGCTTGGCGAGATAAAATATTTTTTATGGGAAAACCATAAAATACCAACACCAAACGACGAAATTACCAATCAGGTTGTGGCATTTGGCAATATGGTTCATCAATTTTTTGCATTATTTACCGCAAAATACTCAAATAAGAAACGAATAATTGCTCATTTTCATGAGTGGATGGCCGGAACTCCAATTCCACAAATGAGAAGAGATAAACTGGACGTTAAAATTGTGTTTACTACGCATGCCACCATGTTAGGGCGTTATATTGCAATGAACGACAGTGCGTTCTACGAAAAACTACCGTCGTATAACTGGGAACATGAGGCGCGCCATTATAATGTTGAGCATATTGCAAACATTGAACGTGCCGCAGCACATGGCTCGCATATATTTACAACTGTTAGCGAGATAACTGCAGCCGAATGTTCTGTATTTTTGGGTCGCGACCCTGACGTGATTTTACCTAATGGGTTAAATATTAATCGTTTTGAAGCAATGCACGAGTTTCAAAATTTACATTACCATTATAAGGAAAAGATTAACGAATTTGTAATGGGGCACTTTTTCCAAAGCTATTCTTTTAACCTCGATAAGACTATATATTTCTTCACTTCTGGCCGATTTGAGTATAACAACAAAGGGTACGATGTTACATTAGATGCATTATCGCGCCTGAACAAGAAGATGAAGCAGTCGCGCACCGATGCTACCGTGGTTACATTTTTCATTACTCGAAATCCTTACTCAAGCATAAACCCCGATGTGCTTCAGTCGAAAGCTCTTTTGGAAGAAATTCAACGTAATTGCGAACAATTGCAGGATAAGTTAGCACAAAAGCTATTTTATGCAATTACCTCAAACGAAAAGGGCTTTGCCATGCCCGATTTGAATGAAATGATTGACGATTATATGGTTTTGAGGTTGCGAAATAATTTTCAATCGTGGCGAACGAAACGATTACCGCCAGTTGTTACCCATAACTTAATTAACGATTATTCCGATCCGGTAATGAATTA
Organism: Bacteroidales bacterium; assembly: GCA_025361285.1. Taxonomy (GTDB): domain Bacteria; phylum Bacteroidota; class Bacteroidia; order Bacteroidales; family JAAUTT01; genus JAAUTT01. The sequence continues at coordinate 12,252 of JANYAP010000125.1, forward strand.
CTTACGACATAATGGACTCACTAACAATCCACAAGATAAGGTAAAGATAGTGTATCATCCCGATTTTGTAGCTACTTCAAATCCTCTTTTTCACATGGAATATTACCAGTTTATTAGAGGATGCCACATGGGAATATTTCCAAGTTATTACGAGCCATGGGGTTACACTCCATTGGAATGTATAGCCAGTGGAATACCATCGGTAACTAGCGATTTGTCGGGTTTCGGTTCATTTGTGGAATCGTCGATTACTGAGCCCGATAAGTCGGGAATATTTGTGTTAAAACGTAAACATCAGAGTTTTAACGATACTTCTGAAAATCTTGCTAATATTATGTTCGATTTTGTAAAAATGAATCGTCGCGAGCGCATAATGCAACGCAACAAGGTGGAAGCCTCGTCAATACTGTTCGATTGGGAAAAATTAGGCAAATATTACGATAAAGCATACGGATTAGCAATTAGGAGTAAGTAGAAGTAGAAATATATGAATGATATTAAATGGGGTATAATAGGTTGCGGAAATGTTACCGAGCGTAAAAGTGGTCCAGCTTTTAACTTGGTTCCTCATTCGAGTTTAGTGGCTGTTATGCGCCGCGATGCCCAAAAGGCATGTGATTACGCTACCCGACATTCTGTACCAACATGGTATTCCGATGCCCATAAGCTTATTAACGACCCCAACGTAAATGCCATTTACGTGGCCACACCTCCCAATTCGCACGCCGAATATGCCATAAAGGCTATGCAGGCCGGTAAACCTGTTTATGTCGAAAAACCAATGGCAACAAGTTATGCCGATTGTTTGCGTATGAACGAAGTGTCGGAAAGTACGCAAGTTCCTTTGTTTGTGGCATACTATCGCCGAAGCTTACCGTATTTCAATAAAGTTAAGGATATAATTGACTATCAAATTATTGGAGTACCCTTAGTATCTAACATAAAGTTGTTTTACCCGCCCCGGCACGACGATTATTTGCCCGAAACTCAAATATGGCGTGTGAAGCCCGAAATATCTGGTGGTGGTTATTTTTACGATTTGGCATGCCATACGCTTGATGTGCTCGATTATTTATTCGGTCCAATTACCGATGTCTCGGGTGTATCGACCAACAGGGCTGACTTGTATGCTGCAGAAGATGTAGTAACGGCATCGTTTCGCTTTCGCGATGGGCTTGTTGCAAGCGGAGCATGGTGTTTTGTGGCACACGAAAAATCGAAATGCGATGTTATCGAAATTTTAGGCTCGAAAGGACGTTTACTGTTTTCCACTTTCGAGTTTTCGCCAATTATCGTGGAAACCAGCGAAGGAAGACAAGAGTTTCTTCCGCCAAACCCAGCTAACATTCAATACTTTTTAATAGAAAACATAGTGCAGGAGCTTAGAGGGTTTGGCAAAGCCCCTTCGAACGGTATTAACGGTGCTCGCACTAACGAAGTGATGGACATTATTTTGAAAAAATTAAAAACACGATAACTTACACCCTAAAATCTTTATTATCATGACAAATACATTTATTAAAAAAGCATTTTCGTTTAGTTTAGTGTTCTTTACAATAACGTATTTTGCTTTCTCTCAAACCACGTTAAAAGCTGGTGCATCGAAGGTTAGCGTTACGCCGCCTTATGGAACTGTTATCAATGGCGATTTTTTGCCCATGTACACTCAGGTTATTCACGATTCGTTGTATGCCAAAGCCTTAGCCTTCGATAATGGTAACGAACGCTTCGTTTTTGTGATAGTTGACAATATGACCATTGATGCCGATTTGATAAACGATGCAAAAAGTATAATTAAGGCACAAACAGGCCTAAAGCCCGAACAAATAATGGTTTCGTCAACCCATGCTCATTCGTGCGGTTCGGTTATTGAGGTTGCTACCTGTCAAGCCGATTTAAGTTATCGGTTATCGATGCCAGCAAAAATTGCCAAAGCAGTTTCGTTAGCATTAAACAACTTGCAACTAGCCCAAATTGCTTGGGGACATATTGACGTTCCAAAGCATGTTGCTTGCCGCCGATGGTATATGAAACCTGGCTTTCCTATGGTAAGCCCATTTGGCGATACAGATAAAGTTTGGATGAATCCCAATCCAGGAAATGAATATTTGGATAAACCTGTAAGCCCCACCGATCCTCAGGTTAGCTATTTGGCAGTAAAAAACACTAATGGCAACTGGATTAGTATTTTAGCAAATTACTCAACACATTATGTTGGCGGTATACCCGAAAACACTATATCGTCCGACTATTTCGGCGAAATTGACGTTCAGCTTAAAGTAAAACTAAAAGCAGGCGAGAACTTTGTTGGTATTATGAGTAACGGTACAAGTGGCGACGTAAATACTTTCGATTTTAAACTTACAAAAAACTATCCTTCAGGTAATTACGAAAAGATAAAGATAATTTCAAACGACATATCCGATTCAATTATAGCTTCGCTTAAAAATGCAAAATGGATGCTAAAGCCTATCTTTAAAATCGCAAATGCCCAAACGCATATATCGCGTCGTTTGCCATCGGAAAAAATGCTTACCCAAGCAGTTAATCTAGTTAAAAGCACAAATTATTCCACATTGGGAAGTATTGATAAAGCGTCGAACGATATGGCCAAATCGTATGCAATGGAAGTTGTAAAAATAGAAGAATATCAACCATTTACATACAGTTTACCATCGCAGGCAATTCGTTTAGGCGATGGTACTATTGGCACTTTGCCTGGCGAATTCTTTTCCGAAACAGGCTTGCAGCTGAAAAAGGAAGCACCCTGCAAGTATTATTTCTCTATCTCGCTAGCAAATGCAATGATTGGGTATGTGCCACCTGCTGACCAGTTTATGCTTGGCGGGTACGAAACCTGGTTGTGCACTGGAAGTCTTGCCGAGGTTGACGCTGAGAAGAAAATAACGAAAATATTAACCAACCTTATAAAAATAGTGCAATAACCGTTGTTAATCAATAGGCATTGTTAATAACTTTACAATGAAGCTGTGCCACAGAAATTGATTTTTGATACTTTTACGTAAAATATTTACGATTATGAAAGGTTTCTGGAAAGGCTTGCTTCCGTTGTTGAAAAATAAATTTACACTTACCCTCATTATCTTTTTTGGACTTATACTTTTTTTCGACGAGAACAACATTGTGGAACGAGCCGGAAATTTGAACCAAATACATCAGTTAGAGCGCGATAAGGTTTATTATATTGATAAAATTAAAAGTGATTCAGTAAAGCTAAACGAGCTTAAAACCGATAGCCGAAACCTTGAAAAATTTGCTCGCGAACAATACCTAATGAAGAAAAAAAACGAGGATATTTTTATTATTGTTAAATAGTGTTACTCAGAAAACTCGTTATAAATATTGACATACAACTATGTTTTTGGCATTTTAACGAGTTTTATTAGTAACACTAAGTATAATGAATATTTTATTACGCCTTATATGAACTTATTGTCTACACATTACTTAGTTAATACTGAAATATTGGTTACTCCATCTATTGAGTCTACTTCGATAAGCGCTTTTGAGATGATGTGTCATTCCGACGAAGGTCGGAATGACACCAAACTGACTTTTCGGAGCAGACTTATCGTTTAAAATATTCATATTTTTCATGAAAACGTCGCCATTTTATGCTAATTCCACTACTTTTGACGAATAACCATATTCCAAAAACAACAACACTTAAAAAATAAATAATTATGGCAATTCTAAAAGCCTTTAAAGGCATCCGTCCTGTAAAAGAAAAAGCACATAAAATAGCATCGCGCCCTTACGATGTATTGAATAGAGCCGAAGCAAAAATTGAAGCTGGTAGCGATGGACTATCGTTTCTTCACGTAATAAAACCCGAAATTGATTTGCCCGATTCGCTCGACGAACACGATGCAAGTGTTTACCAAAAAGGTAAGGATAATTTTTTGAAGTTGCTTAACGATGGCGTTTTAGTTCGGGACGCCGACGATCGTTTATACATTTATGCACAAACAATGAACGGTCGCACGCAATACGGAATTGTTGGCTGCGCTGCGGTTGACGATTATATGAATAATATCATAAAAAAGCACGAGTTAACTCGTCCCGATAAGGAGGAAGATCGTAAAAATCACGTTCGAGTGAGCGACATGAATTACGAACCAGTTTTTTTTGCATACCCCGAAAACAGCGAGCTAGATACGATAGTTAATGAGATTGTTACCTCAAAACCAGAATACGATTTTACTGCTGCCGATGGATTTGGTCATCACTTTTGGGTGGTAAGTAACAAGGACACGGTAAACCGTATTGTCGATATCTTCAAAACCATAAAATACACTTACATTGCCGATGGTCATCATCGTACAGCCGCAGCAGCTTTGGTAGGTAACGAAAAACGTAAAGCTAACCCAAACCATACCGGAAATGAAGAATACAACTTTTTTTTAGCAGTTCATTTTCCAGCCAATCAGTTAGCCATAATGGACTATAACCGAGTTGTTAAAGATTTGAATGGGCTGTCGGATGCCGACTTTTTAAAGGCTTTAGAAAAGGGCTTTGATATTGAAGAAAAAGGCACCGGCGAATATCGCCCCAATAAATTGCATAATTTTGGCATGTATATGAGCGGCAATTGGTATTCGCTTACTGCTAAGCCTGGTAACTACAACGATAGCGATCCGATATGTTGTTTAGATGTAACCGTGCTTTCCGATTTAGTACTGTCGCCAATACTGAATATCACCGATTTACGTAATTCTAAACGAATTGACTTTATTGGCGGTATTCGTGGCCTTGGCGAGTTAAAACGAAGGGTCGACAACGGCGAAATGAAAGCTGCCTTCGCCCTATACCCCGTTTCGATGAAGCAATTAATTGATATTGCTGATACCGACAATATCATGCCTCCAAAAACTACTTGGTTCGAACCAAAATTACGTAGTGGACTTGTAGTTCATAGTTTAAGCTAAAAACTTAACGCTTTTACGGTTTATTTTGAGGAAAAAATTATAACTTGCGGCTTCAAATTTTTTGAGAGTTTTGGATGTTTATATCTATTAATTAACTAATTGATGATAGGCGATATTCAAAAATTTGTCTCAAAAAGAAAGTATATATAATAATGAATTACAGAAATCAAGCTCACTCGTTCCACATTCCTGTTATGGGTCTTGGATACACAATCGATAGTCCCGTAAAAGTTGCTCAATATGGTATATCGTCGGTAATACCGCTCGCCGACGACATGCTGATGGAAAAACTAAGAGAGTTTTATTGTAAAAATTTGAACATCCCATTTCAGGCTATTTCCGATAAAATTGACGATTTTAGGGCAAAGCGTATTACCGCCTATTTGAACCTTATCGACAAAATTGTTAAAGAAAAATTCGAAGAACTTAAGAATTCGATTCAGAAAAAGGGCGGCGAGTTCGAAAAGTATATTGAAATGTTGCCCGACACCGCTTCTATTAAATTGAAATTTAACCAGTTTAAGGAGCAACATAATGTAAAAGAGTTTATTACATGGGTAAACCAGCATTTACATTTGGGCGGTATCGATGTAAACATTATGACAAAGCTCGACAAAGAAAATTACAAGGACGGAGAAAAGCTTCCATCGGAATATAACGATGCCCATGCTGCACTGCGGGGCTTTGCCGAGAGCGATTTGTCGTCGTCGATAGTGTTTTCGGCGGGCATGAGTCCACGTTTATACACTTATGTTGAAAAATTTAAAGATTTTTACCCCGACGAAAGCGGCAACATTAAAAAGAAAATAGTGTTGAAGGTAAGCGATTACCGTTCGGCACTTGTGCAAGGCAAGATGTTCGCTAAAAAGGGTTTATGGGTTTCGGAATATCGTGTTGAATCGGGCTTGAACTGTGGCGGACATGCATTTGCAACACAAGGCTATCTGTTGGGTCCAATTCTCGAGGAGTTTAAAAACAACCGCGATACCTTAGTTACAACATTGTTCGAAATGTACACTAAAGCATTGAAAAGCCAAAATCGCCCCTGCCCCGACATAGCACCCGAATTTAAATTAACCGCTCAAGGTGGTGTTGGCACTGCCGAAGAACATGCATTTTTACTCGATTATTACGGACTCGATTCTGTTGGTTGGGGTTCGCCATTTTTATTGGTTCCCGAGGCATCGAATGTCGATAAGGAAACTCTCGATTTATTGTGCAAAGGTAGTGAGGACGATTACTATTTAAGTGGTATTTCGCCACTTGGTGTGCCTTTTAACAGTATTCGCGGAAATAGTAAGGATATCGAAAAAATGGAGAACGTTCGCAGCGGATCACCAGGGTTTGTATGTACCAAACGTTTTCTGGTTTATAATACCGAATATACCGAGCGACCTATTTGTACGGCATCGAAACCATTTCAGAAAATTAAGATTAAAGAACTGCAAGATAAACAGTTACCCGAAGTTGAGTATAAAAAGGAATTCGATAAGATTACCGAAAAGGCCTGTCTTTGTGTTGGTTTAGGCACAACGGCGCTGATGGTTAATAATATAGATTTAAAAGGACATGGAACAGGCGTAACCATTTGCCCTGGACCTAATTTAGCGTACTTCGACAGAACATATTCGCTTAAGCAAATGGTCGATCACATTTATGGTCGAGCTAATGTTATGTTACACAAAAACCGTCCGCACATGTTTGTTAAAGAGCTTCAAATGTATGTTGAGTACTTGATAAACAAACTCGACGATAGTGTTAAACCAGTTGCCGACAAGCAAATAGAATATTACCGATTGTTTCAGAAAAATTTAAACGAAGGAATAGCGTATTACAAGGGGTTGTTCACCAGTAAAAAAGCAGAATTGAAAGTTATTTCCGATTTGAAAAACCTTGAAAATAAGTTAAATACAATCGTAATCTAATATTTCGCATTAATAAAAAAAGAGCAAGACGATTATCCACCTTGCTCTTTTTAATTACAGTATATCAATTAGTTAACTTCACTTCTTTAACGACCATCCAGTTTTCAGTCCTAAAACAAACCATCCTAAAGCCAAAGCACCGACAGCAAAAATAGTGTCGCCAAAAACACGCATCCATCTAAAAGTTTCGAGTAATGGTGTTTGCATAAATTCTGCCGAACGAGCGTACCACATACCATATTTTACACTAGCAATGGTTTGGAGCAATCCAACAGGCAATACACTTATAAGTACCATTAGTAGCAACCCAATGTTAATGGCCCAAAAGGCGAAGCGAATAACACCGTCTTTCCAAGGATATTTAGCCGTTAAGCCCTTCAATACAAATAGCATTAAACCTATACCAAGCATACCATAAACGCCAAACAACGCGGTGTGGCCGTGTACTGGAGTAGTATTTAAACCTTGCATATAAAATAAGGCGATGGGTGGGTTAATAAGAAATCCGAATACACCGGCTCCAATTAAATTCCAAAATGCCACCGAAATAAAGCAATAGATTGGCCATTTGTAAGCAACTATCCATTCTGTTGATCGACTAATTTTTAGGTTATGCCAAGCCTCGAAACCCATAAATACCAACGGAACAACTTCCAGCGCACTAAACGACGCACCTAAAGCAATAACAGCAAGAGATGTGCCTGTAAAATACAAATGGTGAAATGTTCCTATAATACCACCGGTTAAATATATAATTGTAGAAAACAGAACGTTAGATGTTGCAAATCTGATCTTTAGCAATCCCATACGCACAAATAGAAATGCAATTACCACGGTAGCAAACACTTCGAAAAAGCCTTCCACCCAAAGGTGAACAACCCACCAACGCCAGTATTCGGCAATCGATAAATGAGTATGTTGTCCCCACATTAGCCCTGCACCATAAAATGCCGCTATGGCTACCGACGAAATTAAAAACATTGTAAGTAATTGTCGGTTTTCATTTGGTTGACGTAAAGCAGGTATTAACGCTCTTATCATCAGCACTAACCAAATAATAAGACCTACGAATAGGAATATTTGCCAAAAGCGACCTAAATCGACATATTCGTAACCTTGATGACCGAACCAGAAATTTTGCAGCAAGCCCATTTTCTGCATTATGCCAAACCACTGACCTGCAAGTGAGCCAACTACAATAATTAATAGTGATATAAATAGGAAGTTAACTCCAAGTTTTTGAAACTTTGGTTCGTAACCAGATACCGCTGGAGCAATGTATAAACCAGTTGCTAACCACGATGTTGCAATCCAAAAAATTGCTAGTTGCACGTGCCATGTACGTGTAATTGAGTAGGGGAGAATGTCGGCTAATGGAAAGCCGTAAAATCCATTGCCTTCTACGCCATAATGCGCCGTTACTATTCCCATAATTATCTGAACTACAATTAATCCGCATACTACCCAAAAGTACTTTAATGTAGCCGACATCGACGGAGTTGGCTTAGTTCCCGAAAGTGGGTCGTTACTAGGGAGCGATACTACTAATGCATCCTCATCCTTATTACGAGCATAGTAAAAACCAAGTAAACCTATGCCTAGAATTAACATAATTACGCTAAATCCAGTCCAAAGAATTAACGATGGCGCGGGTTTATTTGCAACCATTTCGTCGGGTGGCCAGTTGTTGGTGTAGGTAATATCTTGTCCTGGGCGCTGTGTTATGCACGACCACGATATCCAAAAGAAGAATGCCGTCATTTTATGCATCCGTTGCGGATCTTTTATTGTGTTGGTTTTAAGCGCATAAGCCGATCGTGTTGCAGCCATCGACGGATCGTCCATAAATAGCTTTGTGTAATAAACACTTAGCGATTTTATAGCGCTGTCGCGAACTGCCGAAACTGTAATAGTTTTATTGTCGGCATTATAAGTGTTGGTACGCAATTCCTTTTGAATACGAATCTGATAAACAGCTTTTTGCTCGTTATTTAGCGAGTTGTAATCGGTATTAAATTCGGCTTTTGCCCAATAATTGAGTATGAACATAGCTTCACGATGAAGCCAATCGGCCGACCAATCGGGAGCTACATACGACCCGTGACCCCACACAGTTCCAACTTCCTGTCCGCCCATCGATTGCCATACATTTTGGCCATCTTGTATATCCTCGAGAGTGTAAACCACATTCCCATTGGCTGTTACCACCTTATCGGGTATTGGAGGTGCTTTAATATAAATTTCTCGGCCATAATAGCCTAATACACTGAACGATATTACCATTACGGCAATAAATCCTATCCATAATCGACGTGTTTGCATAATTTTAAATTTGATTAAAGTGTTAATATTAAATTAGTTATTTTATAGGCTGTAGACTGTAGGCTGAAAAAATCTAACTGAATATGCTTATATTAAATACTTTATGACTGTATCGAAGTTCCTCCAGTCTCTAGTCTCTAGCCTAAATCTCTACTTCTTTTGTTGCACATTATCAACTATATACATATTTTGAAGTTCAACTAAAATATCTTGAAGTTCATTCATTTTATTTGAGCCAATTTCTTCATTATCAATAAGTAAGAATTTGTTAAATAGCTCCGCATCTTCCTTTTCTGTTATCCTGCTATCGGCCAATTTAAAAAGCACATTGTTTTCTTTCGAAATATGACTATGAAGTAGTTCCATGTAGCCACTTGCATTTCTAACAATATCATTTACAGCACTTAAATCGCCATTAAGGTAAATGTCGTTTGCATCGGACATTCCTTTAATAAAAGCTCTACCCTGCACGTGCTCCGACAACATTACGCCTACAGGACCGCCATTATTTGCTATCCCTTTCCGTTCCAACAATGGAAAAAGTAGTTGCTCTTCTTTTCCATGGTGACATTGATCGACAAAAACCTTCAGAAAATGTATGACACCACTTATATGGATTGGATTTACTGCTTCACCAGCTCTAAGTCTCAAAACTATTTTATCGAGTATGGAAAGCATAATTAACACTGAATCATGCTCTTGAATTAATTGTTTTGTTGTTTTCATAAATTAAAATTGAATAAACGTATTTAAGTAAATAAATACCAAAATAAGATATATTTTTTTAGAATACCAAGATAATTATTTACATTTTGGTAAATAATTAAAAGTTAAGGTGTAACTATTTTGCATTATATTGGGACAATAATGCAGATATTTAGGTTTTTAGAGATGTTCAATTGTAGTTAAAAAATAATATACCTTTGTAGCCCTATTTTAGCCATGGTTACAGCAAAAAAATTTTCATAAATAATAACAAATTGATATTCAAACAATGAATAATAAATTGAAAGCTTTCGAGCGGTTGTTAACCATAATGGACGAGCTACGCGAAAAATGCCCTTGGGATAAAAAGCAAACCATCGAAAGTCTTATGCATCTTACTATTGAAGAGACTTACGAGCTTGTTGATGCAATTATCGACAATAGTACAATCGATATAAAGAAGGAATTGGGAGATATACTTTTGCACATTGTTTTTTATGCCAGAATTGCTTCGGAAACTAACGATTTCGACATTGCTGACGTAATAAATAGTTTGTGCGACAAGCTAGTATTTCGTCATCCACATGTATTTGGCGATGTTACTGTTAAGGACGATGAAGAGGTTAAAACAAACTGGGAAAACCTAAAAATTAAAGAGGGCAATAAGTCCATTCTGGCTGGCGTACCAAAATCGTTACCTTCGCTTGTAAAAGCACATAGGATACAGGATAAGGTTCGTTCGGTAGGTTTCGATTGGGATGAGCGGTCGCAAATATGGGGAAAAATTAAAGAAGAATTACTGGAATTCGAAGCCGAGATAGAAAACCAGAATCGCGAACGAATGGAGGCTGAATTTGGCGACTTGCTATTCTCGATGGTAAATGCAGCCCGTTTGTTCGATATCGACCCCGAAATAGCTTTGGAGCGCACTAATAAGAAGTTTATTAAGCGTTTTAATTATCTCGAAGAAAAAACCATTAAAGTAGGTAAGTCGTTGCAATCGATGAGTTTGGATGAGATGAATGTTGTATGGGAAGAAGCTAAAAAGTTTGATAAAAGTACTGAGTACTAGGTACTCAATACTTGGTGCTTTTTTACAGTTCCAAATCGATATTATGCTTTTCAACCCACGATAAACCGTATTTGTTGAGTGCATCCATGAACGGATCGGGGTCGAATTCTTCAACGTTGAATACGCCTGGTTTTTTCCAGATGCCTTTCATATACATCATAGCTCCAATCATGGCAGGAACGCCAGTAGTGTAACTAACGCCTTGTGTACCAGTTTCTTTAAAAGCGGCTACATGGCTGCAATTGTTGTACACGTAATAGGTTTTTTCTTTACCATCTTTTAATCCTTTTATTCGGCAACCTATTGATGTCCAGCCAGTATAGTTTTCTCCCAAATCGCCTGGATCGGGTAAAACAGCTTTAAGAAACTGTATAGGAACTATTTCTACGCCGTTATAAATAACTGGGTCGATACGTGCCATGCCAATGTTCTGAATTACACGTAAATGCGTTAAATATTCTTGCCCAAATGTCATCCAAAAACGAGCACGTTTTAAGGTAGGGAAGTTTTTAACCAGCGATTCAAGTTCCTCGTGATAAATAACATACGATTCCTTTGGGCCTATTTCGGGGTAATTGAGCGGTTTATGAATTTCATGCGGTTGAGTTTCAACCCATTTTCCGTTTTCCCAATATTTGCCCTTTTGCGTTACCTCGCGAATGTTAATTTCGGGGTTAAAATTGGTAGCGAACGCTTTACCGTGGTCGCCGGCGTTGCAGTCAACAATGTCGAGGTATTGAATTTCGTCGAAATGATGTTTTGCAGCGTAAGCGGTGTAAATGCTGGTAACACCAGGGTCGAAACCGCATCCGAGGATTGCAGTAAGTCCGGCAGCTTTAAACCGTTCCTGATAAGCCCATTGCCAACTGTATTCGAACTTTGCTTCGTCCTTGGGTTCGTAATTAGCAGTGTCTAAATAACTTACCTTTGTTTCGAGACATGCATCCATAATGGTTAAATCCTGATAGGGAAGAGCCACATTAATTACTAAATCGGGCTTAAAACCATTTATAAGACTTACTAGCTCTGGCACATTGTCGGCATCTACTTTGGCTGTTTTAATGCGGTTTCCACCAATGGCTTTGGCAATAGCATCGCATTTACTTTTGGTACGGCTTGCGAGTAATATTTCCGAAAAAACTTCGGGGTGCTGTGCCACTTTGTGAACTACCACAGTACCAACACCTCCGGCTCCGATGATTAATACTTTACCCATTTTTTAATATTATTTTTATGGTTACTAAATGAGGTTACAATTTACGATATTTTTTTGAAACCAACCGATGTTTATTTGTGAGATTATAAGGTTGGTTAGTTTTTAAGTTGACGCTATGCTGCGCGCGTTGCTAAATATTTCTTTAGTGTCGAAAGCAAATTGCCTGAATGTTATTGGTTTACGCGCCATAACTTTCTCGAAATCGCACGCAATATTTGCTGCTTTACCAAATTTAGTTACAAGATATAAAATGGTAACAACCACAATATAAGCAGGTTTGCCACCTTGTTTGCGCATGTGTCTGTAAAACCCAATAATTGAAGCTGGTTGGTAGGTAATTTTTCTACCTAATGCATTGGTAAGAATATCGGCAACTTCGTAGTATGTTATTGCTTCCGAACCAGTTATATCGTAACCAATGTTTTTTGAGTTTGTTTCTGCCAGTGCCTTTGCGCCAACTGCGGCTATGTCGCGAATGTCGGTAAAGCTGGTTTTTCCGTTTCCTGCCGGAAGATATATTCTGTCGTCCTCAACAATATCGCGTAAGTGAGTGGTGCTTAGGTTTTGCATAAAAAAACCCGCTCGCAAAAATGTGTACCGCATTGTCGATTTCATTATTAACTGTTCAATTTTATAATGCGGTGTAATTTTATTATGCTCTACGCCAAGCAGCGAAAGGAATACAATGTGTTTTACTCCGGCTTTTTCGGCGGCATCGATTACTGGTTTAATGTATTTGGGTACGTTCGATATATGTGGCGGACGCATGAGAAACAAACTATCGAAACCAGTAAGAATGCTAAAAGTAGAAGGATCTTCGAAATCGAATTTAACCGATTTTACGTTACCAGCGAAGGTGGTTTTTTCGGGATTTCGCACGGCGGCAAATACCTCGATATTAGCATTTTTCATTTGATTGAGATTGGTAATAATTTCGCTACCAACGTTTCCGTTTGCCCCTGTAATTAATATTCGCATAGTTATAAGATTTTAGTCGTAAGATATTAGTCGTAAGACAAAAGTAGTAAGATTTTAGTCAAAAACAGGCGAAACTTTTTCATGTTTCACATCACTGTTGTCCAGTTAAAATTTACACATTTCGAACGTAGTGAGAAATGTAATAATAAAGATATTTTACCGAATGTAATATTTTATAGTATTGAATACAGTGTCATTTACAGTGTCATTTTGTGATTTTACAGTGTCAACACCTTATTTGCAGAGCCTTCGATGTTTTGCTTGGCGGCTGCTATCAAATAGGCTGAAGGTTTTAAGCCATCAACTTGTTGTAATCCGATAGCGGTTTCCAAACTTTTGCTTTTTCTGCTTTGTTAGGTTCACCTTGCCGTAAATATTCATCAAAATTATCCATTCTCAGAACTATGTTTTGTGTTGTAACTGTTTTATGCGCATACACCCAACGTGCAATTACTTACAATTATTAATATTTTTTGGAAAGGTAATAATTTTCAAAATAAGTTTATCTATCACAGAAAAACTAACATCCGTCAAACATTATTACCTTTATAACGTAAAACGACAAACAGTTACCATAAATTATTTTTATGAATATTTCGAAGCGCATTGTAATACTGACACTTAGTTGTCTTTCAATTTTTGTATCGGTGTCGAATATATTTGCTAATAGCAAGTTAGCTAACGAAAACTCATCTGCAAATAGTATAATGATGGCAGGGAGGTTTGCTCTTACTATACCTACTTCGAATATTACATTTACTCCAATTAGTGCTGTTTCGTTTAGAATAAATTGGACGAATGGAAATGGTACTAAACGCGCGGTGTTTGTGAAACAAATAAATAGTATTAACGAAGTGCCAACTATATCTAATAATACAACTTATACAAGTAATACTGTATTTAGTAGTGGTTCGCAAATTGCACCTTCAACAGGTTGGTTTTGTGTATATAATAATACTGGAGCTACCAATGTAACTATAACAAACGTAGATATTAATTTGCCTTATAGGGTTGTAATTTTCGAATACGATGGTATAGCTGGAAGCGAACAATACAATACCAATTTAAATTTAAAGGGAAATCCCGTTACTACTGCACCAACCACACAAGCCAGCAATATCGTAGTTTCTAATTTAGAAAGCGGTCAAATGGATGTGTCGTGGACACCAGGTAATGGTTCGTCGCGCGCAGTATTTATGCGACAAGCAAATTCTGGCACGGCTGCACCGGTTGCAAATACAACATACACCGATAGTCCTATTTTTAATAATGGGCAGGGTCAAGCGGGTACTGGTTGGTTTTGTGTTTACAAGGGGGGAGGTACAACGGTTAAAGTTACCAATCTTTTAAGTAAAACAGCCTATCGAATTATGGTATGCGAATATAACGGAAACAGCACTTATGAGCAGTATAATGTAGGTGTAGCGGCACTTAATAATCCGTTAAATATTACCACATTGCCAACACAGGCTTTCAATATTGTTTTTAGTAATGTTTTATCGACCTCGATGAATGTTGCTTGGACAAATGGTAATGGAACTGGGTATAGTAGAGCTGTTTTTATAAAGCAAACATCCAACATTGAATTGCCTGCTCCAGTAAACAACTCAAATTATGCAGCAAGTACAACTTTTGGTTCTGGTAGTGAGGCTGGTACTGGTTGGTATTGTGTTTATAAGGGTAATGGTGCTCCAAATGTAACTGTAACAAATTTAACCGAAGGAGCTATATATAGAGTTATGGTTTGTGAGTACTCAGGTACTCCTGGAAATGAAAATTATTTAATTTTTGCAGCTGTAAAAAATCCTTTAGCTATTCATATTCCAATTCAAGCCAAAAATATTGTTTTTAGCAATGTGCTTACTAACCAAATGGATATTTCGTGGACACCAGGTGATGGCGAAAAATGTGCTGTGTTTGTTAAGGCGGCTGCAAGTGGAAGCGCTATACCACAAAATAACATAACTTACAACTTCAATTCGGTGTACGGAACACCAGCAGCGCAACTTGGTACAACTGGATGGTACTGTGTTTTTAATGGTGTCGGTAATAGTACAACATTTTCTGTTCCGTCTCCTAAAACTCAATATCAAGTGATGGTTTGTGAATATGATGGTTCGGTTGGAAGTCAGATATACTCCTTAAATAATTTGCAACCCAACAATCCCGCCAATAAAACTACCCTACCCACCCAAGCTACTAACATTGTTTTTAGTAATGTTCTTTCAACGTCGATGAATATTGCCTGGGGCAATGGCGGAGGTACTGCTCGTGCCGTATTTGTAAAACAAACCTCGGTTATCGAAAACCCTACACCAGTAAATAGTAGCACTTATAACGCAAGTACCAATTTTGGCTCGGGTACACAACTTGGCACGGGTTGGTACTGTGTTTACAATGGAACAGGTAACAATGTAAATTTATATGGATTAACACCCGGTGCAACCTACCGAGCTATGGTATGCGATTATATTGGGGCGGTGGGTACTGAATATTACAATCCACTTCCGGCATTAGTTAATCCTTCGTCGGTTCAAATGTCAATACAGGCAAGTAATATTCTATTTAGTAGTGTTACTGGAACGAGCATGGATTTGGCTTGGTCGCGTGGTTCGGGCGATAGCTGTATTGTTTTTGTTAAACTAAATGGGTCGGGTAATGCCACACCTGTGAATGATGTTTTTTATGATGCTAATTTAGCTTATGGT
The DNA here is from genome assembly GCA_025361285.1 of Bacteroidales bacterium. GTDB lineage: Bacteria > Bacteroidota > Bacteroidia > Bacteroidales > JAAUTT01 > JAAUTT01. The sequence goes on from JANYAP010000125.1 coordinate 28,127, forward strand.
AGTGGATCTTTC
>JANYAP010000126.1 GCA_025361285.1 Bacteroidales bacterium
ACAAACTAATGCAAGGGCGGAAAGGTTAAACGGTAAAATCAATCGATTCATTTCAAACAATTATGGCGTCAAAGACAAAGACTTTGCATTATATCGAATCGCAAAATATTTTTCATAGCACCTCAAAAAAAGAATTAACCAATATTTTTCGTAATTTGCTATGCAGTTATTAAATGTTATCTCGAAACTTATCAATTATAATAAAAATGAAACAGTTTTCAATAAAAACTAAGTTGTTTGTAATATCCGTAATTATTGGCACAGTATTAGTATCGGTTTGTGTTTACATAATTTGGTCGCTTTTAGCGATTAAGGATGCCGTAATATCAAAAAACGATAAAGATGCAATACAGTTCTTAAACACTTCAATTCAGCAACTTGTAATAGTCATTTTCATTCTTTTCGGTATTTTATTTGTATTTACCTTTACTATTAATTTTTTTATTAACCAATCTATCAGAAATTCAATTGGATACCTAAAAAAAGCAATTTCGCAACTAGCAAGTGGTAATTTAGAACATTCTAATTTTAAATCAACAAACGACGAAATAGGCGAGCTTACAATCGATTTAGAGTCTATGGTATTGAAGCTTAAGGAGATAATAGAAGAAATAGTTACTCATACAGGCCAAATTCAAGAAGCCTGCAATTCGTTATTGTCAAACTCGCAAATAGTTAGCGAAGTTACAAAGAAGCAAACCACATCAACCGAACAAATTTCCAACTCTATTAACGAAATTACCAAGGCTTTAGATAACACTGCTTCTAAAACGCACCAAACACGCGATATCTCCAAAAATGCTATTGAAGGTATTGAAATTGTTGGCAAATCGTCGAAAGAGGGACAGGAATCGTTTCGGAAGATTTTCGAAAAAATTAGTGTGGTTAACGATATTGCAACACAAACAAAAATTTTAGCACTAAATGCTGCAGTTGAGGCTGCAAGGGCTGGCGAGCATGGTAAGGGGTTTGCGGTAGTTGCTGCCGAGGTACGTAAATTAGCCGAGCGAAGCCGCTTGGCAGCCGACGAAATTACAAATCTGTCGGGCACAAGTTTAGAATATTCGCAGGAAACCACATTGTTAATGAAGCGATTAGGTCCCGAAATAAAACGTACTGCAAAGCTCATTTCCGAAATTTCCAAAGCAAATTTCGAACAAACAACCGAAATGAACCATATAAACACTTCATTACAAGACCTCTCAAGCTCTACTCACATAAACTCATCATCGGCACATCAATTAACTGAAGATATAGAAATACTTAGTAATCAATCGGATGAATTATCGAAAATGACTTCCTTTTTTAAAATTTAACGTTGTTGACTTGCAAGTTTCATGGTTTTTGTAATATTAGTATCTTTGCCAAAACGATAAAGAATAATGACTGCCACAATGTTATATACAAAGATTAATACTTTGCCACCTTCAATGATAAAGGAAGTTGATACTTTTGTTGAATTTCTGAAAACAAAGCAAAAGGAAAAAAGTAAGATAAAAGAACGAAAATTTGGTTGTGCAAAGGGGTTAATGGTAATGCATTATGATTTTGATGAATACGTTGTCATAAATTAGGTCATACTATTTAGTGTCAGTCCGACGTAGGTCGAATTGCAGTAGTTGAGCTGTCATCCCGACGTAGGTCGGAACCGAGTTTGCGAGTTCGCCGAAGGCAATCTCAAACGAACGCACTTCATTATTTAATTGCAAATACAAAGTAAAAATAATATGGAATAAATAATTGCTATGATAAAATCAATGACCGGCTACGGAAAAGCCGAATGCGAAGTGCAGTCGAAAAATATGATTATCGAAATTAAGTCGCTAAACAGTAAACAACTCGATTTAAATATCAGAATACCATCGGTTTATAAGGAAAAAGAGTTTGAGTTGCGCAACGAAATATCGCGAAGCCTAATCCGTGGGAAAGTCGATTTTTACATTTCAACCGATTCCACTGCCGAGGAGATGCCAGTATCGGTGAATAAAAATGTTATTCGCAGCTACTTCCAGCAGGTTAGCGAGGTTGCAAAAGAACTTAATTTAATAGTACCTAACGATATTCTTTCGTCGCTGCTTCGCTTGCCCGATGCGCTTAAAGCCGAAAAGCTAGGCATTACCGACAGCGAATGGGAGGCAGTGTTGTGCAATACCAAGATAGCCATTGAGTTACTAAATCAATTTCGTTGTCAGGAAGGTAAAGCTCTCGAAAACGATATGGTTGACCGTATTAACCTAATTACCTGCATGGCGATTGACTTGGAACCATTTGAAAAACAACGCGTTGAAAAACTTAAGATAAAACTCAAGCAAAGTCTCGACGAGCTTAGCATCGAAAAAATTGATCAAAACAGATTCGAACAAGAACTTATATACTACCTCGAAAAACTCGATATTACCGAAGAAAAAGTTCGACTAGCCAATCATTGCTCGTACTTTATGGAAACAATTGCCGAAGCCGAATCGAGCGGTAAAAAGTTAGCATTTATAGTTCAGGAAATTGGACGCGAAATAAATACTATTGGTTCGAAAGCCAACGATTCCGATATGCAAAAAATTGTTGTTAGCATGAAGGACGAGCTCGAAAAAATTAAGGAGCAGATTAATAATGTGTTGTAGCGCAGGGAGTTAGTTGTGGAAAAAACTTTTGTGCTTATTTTATATTATGCTTTGATGATATACTAATTAGATATACTTTTGGGGTATATATAATTTTTACTTCATGAAACATGCATGTTAAGCCTTAAAAACTAGGAAACGATTATAATTTGGATGTTCCATCTGACTTTAAAAAACAAAATTATAAACACATGAAAACTGTATCATTAAAAATAGCCGATTCGATTTTCGGTGAAACAGAAAATATACTCTCCCGAATTAAAATACCGAGAAACAGGTATATAAACGATGCGATTGAATATTATAATAGAGTTCAAAAACGTCAAATTCTCGAAAAAAAACTCAAAAGTGAATCAGATTTAGTGAAAAAAGATTCGTTGAGTGTACTAAAGGATTTTGAAAGGATTGAGCATGTCGATTAAACAATTCGAAGTGTGGATTGCAGATTTAAACCCCCAAATAGGTACTGAACCTGGCAAAACACGACCAGTACTTGTAATTCAAACCGATTTGTTAAATAAAATACCACATCCTTCAACTATTATTTGTCCAATTACTACAAATGTTGAGTTAAATGCCGATATATTGCGTGTTCATTTAAAAATGGGAATGGCTAATATGCATGAAGACTGCGACATACTTATTGACCAAATACGTGCTGTAGATAACAAGCGTTTGATTAGGAAAGTAGGAAACTTACCTTCAGATTTGATTGATAAGGTTAAAGAAAACATAATGATAACGCTCGATTTAGAATATTAGTTCACAACACTTTACCTTCAAACATAGTAAACATAATTTATGACGGGCAAACTAATAATTTTTTCGGCGCCATCGGGTGCTGGAAAAACAACAATAATTAAACACCTTATTAACAGTGGGTTGCCACTGGAGTTTTCCATTTCGGCATGTAGCCGACAACCGCGTGTTGGTGAGGTACATGGCAAAGATTATTATTTTCTTTCGGAAACGGAATTTAAATCGAAAATAGCTAACAACGAGTTTATTGAGTGGGAAGAGGTTTATGCTGGTAACTATTACGGAACTTTGAAAAGTGAAATTGAGCGTATTTGGGCCAATGGTAACCAAGTACTGTTCGATATAGACGTGAAAGGGGGCGTAAATATGAAAAAACTTTTTAGCGAAAATTCACTCTCGGTTTTCGTAATGCCTCCATCGATTGAGGAATTAGAGCGACGACTCATAAATAGATCAACCGACAATATTGAAACCATTAAAACTCGAATTGATAAAGCCATTTTCGAACTAAAATTTGCCGACCAATTCGATACCATTATCATTAACGATAACTTACTGGATGCCAAAAACAAAGCATTCAAAATAGTGTCGGATTTTATCTTATAGCATGAATATTGGACTTTTCTTCGGATCGTTTAACCCAATACATTGTGGGCATTTAGCCATAGCTACACACATGGTGCAGTTTACCGATTTGGACAAGGTATGGTTTGTAGTTAGTCCACACAACCCTTTGAAAAACAAAGATATATTACTTATTGTCGAACATCGTTTGGAAATGGTAAAACTTGCAATTGCCAACCACTCGCAATTTGAAGTGTGCGACGTTGAATTATCACTTCCGCAACCTTCGTACACAATCGATACACTACAACACCTTCAAAATAAATACCATAACAATAGTTGGGCAATAATTATGGGCTCCGACGGCCTTGTTGATTTCGAAAAATGGAAAAACTATCGCGAATTAATAGCAAACTACCACCGTTACGTTTACCCACGACCCAATACTCCTGAAAGTATACTTCGTAACCTCGAAAACGGGACTTTTGTGAATGCTCCAATTCTCGATATATCTTCAACCCAAATAAGAGATGTGATTAGAGCAAAAAAAAATGCCGAGCTTTTAGTGCCCGACATTGTATTGAAGTATATTCTTGAAAATAATTTATATTCTGAAATTTAAAGCCTAACTATTCGTTAGTATCAGATAATTAAAGCTTTGCAATAAGCATTTTCTTGTATTCGGCAGTAAATTCGTTTAAAGCTAAATTATATTGTGAGCATATTTTCGATTTTATTTCCTCGTTAGTTTTTGCCGCGTCTTTTTTATTATCAGCTAAAGTTTTTTTTGATTTGTAGGTAAAGTCCATTTTCTTAACTATCTTACCTGTACCATCATACAAGGTAAAGCTAATAGCATACAATGGGCGTATTTGATTTAGCGAAGGCTTTGCTTGCGAATCGGGGTTTAAACCCGAAAAAATGTTAACAAAGTAATCGGCGTAGTACTTATAACCCGATGCTGTTTTAAGCACTTTTTTAATGTTTACCATATTTGGGCAATTTGGAAATTCGGAGTTATATTTAATCTTACTTTGTAATTCGTTAAGTGGTAGTAATTCAAGGCCTAAATCACTTTTAAATACTTGCGACGACATATTGTAAACGGAATCGATTATCGATGCAACCATGTCGGTTTTTTCCATTGTAGCTGCATCGAGCTTGCCCTTAGCGTTTGTTTGGTTTAAAATGTCCAACAATTCATTATCGAGATTTACAATGTAAAAATGAGTAGCTGCTTTTTCGGAGTTAATCGATTGAGCATTAACTAAACTAACACTTATTAGCACCACGAAGAACAAACCAGTTAAACTTTTCATTTTGTGTATATTTTATTGTTTATATTTCCGAAGGCGTTAATTGCATGTATTAACGGCATAGTTGTTCCCTTGTTGTAAGTTGTTTACGAACATACCATTTTTGTTGACGAAAATACAATTACCATAATTTAGTATCCACACCTTATGTCGAAATTAGTGGAAATGCTAATAATAAAATAGTTACAGGCGAAACCTTTGCTAAAATAACAGATTATAAGCTTATTGCAGAGCATAATCGAAAACTCAATGGAAAGGTTTCGCCTTTAGCAGTAAATTATGGATGAAAACTAATTAACGCATTGTACTTTCGAACGGAGTTCGATTAATGAGCGAGCGCCCAAGCGTTATTTCATCGGTATATTCAAGCTCGTCGCCAAACGAAACGCCACGTGCTAAAGTAGTTACGTCAATTTCGTACTTTTTCAATTTCTTGAAAATATAGAAATTGGTTGTATCGCCTTCTAGCGTAGTACTTAAGGCCAGAATAACTTCTTTTACAATACCTTGCGACACTTTTTCCTCTAATTCAACAATAGTTAAGTCGGCAGGCCCAACGCCTTCCATAGGCGAAATAATACCACCTAATACGTGATATATACCTCGAAATTGAAGTGTGTTTTCTATCGACATAACATCTCTGATAGTTTCGACAACGCATACAAGCGAGCGATCGCGCGAAGTGTTTGCGCATATCGAACATAACTCGTTGTCGGACAAGTTATAGCATTCTTTACATTGTTTTATTTCGTTCTTCAGTCTAATAATTGCATTTCCAAATTGGTTAACCGACTCAGTATCCATTTTTAAGAGGTGCAGAACCAATCGCAGTGCAGTTTTGTTGCCAACACCTGGTAGTTTGGCAAATTCGCACACTGCACTTTCTAATAGTTTCGACGAGTAATTTATATTGCTCATAATGCTTGCAAAGGTAATAAATGCATTGCAATTGCTAAAAAGCATATATCTTTAAATGTGAAGACGTATCTGAGCAAATATTTGTAATTGTCATCTAATGTAATGTTTATGTTAATGGTTGTATTTTCCATTTAGCCAATAATTTCTTTGCCATTTTCAAAAAATCATGTAGGTTGTGTAATTATTTTCCTAACAGCTTATTTTAATGAGTCTTGGGTACTAATGCCAAATAAGGCATGAAATCGGACTCTAAAATAATTAATAAACTTGTTAAACAGCGCCGCGAATCGGCCGACATATACAAAACCCAAAACCGATCCGATTTGTACGATAAGGAAATTGCCGAAATGGCTGTTATAGAAGCATATCTGCCAGCACCAGTTTCTATGGAAGAAATTGAAGCTGTAATAAAATCGGTAATCGAAAAAACCGGTGCCAAAGCTTCAACCGATCTCGGAAAAGTAATGGGTGTTGCTTCTAAAGAGTTGGCAGGTAAAGCCGATGGTAAAGTTATTTCCGAAATTGTTAAAAGGCTTTTGGCTTAGAAAAAGCAATTTGTTCGGCAATTTTCGAGTTTTAATTCGTATGATTTAAAATTAGCAACACTCAATTATTTTTGTTAAAAGTTGATTTATTAAAATTAATAGAATTATTTTGCGATATAATTAATATATAATCATTAATCCATTCTATTATGAAACCAACATTTATAACTATTGTTGCTGTTGCTGCTATTGTAGTTTTTTCAACTTGTAATAAAGATTTAAAGGACAATAATACCAAAGTTGTACCAAAAGATACAACCTCAATAATAACACACGACGTTACATTTGGGCGTTTCGGAGAGGTGAATTACACCCTCGACAAGGCTTTAGCTCAAACAGTTGTTACTTCCGATAAGCCTCAAACTATTTCAGTAACCGATAAAGCAGGAGTTATTTGGACACTTGAAATTCCTTGGCAACCACTTTCTGAAAATGTGTCAATTACAATGACGCCGATTGACGCTTTCTCCGAAAATTCAACTATAGAAAGCAGGGCCACCGATACAACAAGGGTTGCCTGTCGTCCGCTTTCGGGTGTGGTTTTTAGGCCCGATGGTTATCAGTTTACAAAACCAGCTATGCTTACAGTGGAATTTCCTAAAAGTCAATCTGTTAAGCCACTGTTTTTTAGCTTAAAAGGTAATGGTGTTAAAGATACTTTAGAGCTTGTAAGTGCCGATATAGTTGGTGCAAAATTCAAAGTCTCGGTATACCATTTTAGCGGAACAATGGCTGGCGAACCTACCGATATGCAAAAAGGTTACGACGAGTGTAAAGCCAACTATGATGCCGCTTTGGCAGAAGCTGCCGCACTTGCAAAACAGCCTATTACTGTTACTGCCCCGCCGGCGGTGCCAATTAATCCGTGTACTGGAACTGTATCGCGTTCGCAAGATGCTGCTATTAAAGGATATACCGATGGTATTTGCCAACCCGAACATCGTATTATGAACCAGCTTATGGCTGCTCAAAAAGGTATGTGTATGCTATCCGACGGTATTAACGACCCTAATTGCTCTGATCCAGTAAATGCAATTGCGTTAAGCGATAGATTGGTTAAAAAAGCACAAATGCTTATTAATCAATACGGAAGTACCGACGATTACTATGTGCCAGTAATGCGAACTGTTTTTAAAATTGCATACGAAAGCGATTTGCTTGGCGGCTCTGGTGGGCAAGAATTATTGGCAGGTATAGTAGGAAACTTACTGAAAGTTCGCGAAAACACTCTTAAAAAACTTCGCGAAGAGCACGATTTTAAGGTTATACCATTGTTAATAAGTTTAACTCGCGATTATTGTATGCTTTCGCCCGACTGCGATCAGGATACCTATTTTGAAACTATTAAAAAGGCCGCAACATTCAAGGCACACATCACCACCGAAATTAATATGACAACTAACACTATAGAGGTAGTTACTCAGTTCAACCCTCAATTTCAGTTAGATGAAACTTTCAGTAAATTTACATCGTCGGCAAATCTCGAATTTATTTCGGGCAGCATCGAAAAGGGTGCATCGCATGCAAAATGTGGTGGCAAATATGCTAATCTTATACCTTTTAATATGCCACTCGATGCCGATTTAACTATTGAAGTTTGCGAAGGAAACGACGCCACAATTTCTTTTAATCCGGTATTGCCTTTGCCCAATGGGTTGGAAATGCAAACTGGTTCGTGGTGGGTTGCATCTCCCGAACCAGGCAAATGCGAAACACGTACCGATAATAGTGCATGGGCAACTGCGGCATTTAACATTCAAGCTAGTATACAAACTATGTTCGATTTTACCACTCAAACATTACAGATTAAAGAAAAAGACGTTAATAAAAAGGCTATACTTATCGATAAAACTATTCCTGCATTAGCTAATCCGTTTATAATAAGTATTACCGTAAAATTAGAGCACACACCATTGTAACTAATAAATTAAAATCTTAACACAGAGACACAAAGGCACAGAAAGGTACATACAATTACTCTGTGTCTTTGTGTCTCTGTGTTTGCTTTGTTTATTTAAATCGAATTCACATAATTTCAAACACGTTGAGTACAATTGAATTAATTTCGAAATACAACGAACACCCTAATATTAAGGAGTTTAAAAAATGGGTAAATAATAGTTCGTTAGGTAAAAGCCTTCATATTAAAGGTTTATGTGGTTCGTCGCGTAGTTTGTTTGCTGCATCGGCAATAGAAAATATTGGCGGTATGCACTGGTTTGTAATCCCCGACAGAGAAGAGTCCGCCTATTTTTACAACGATTTATTTCGTGCCATCGACGAAGAAACCGTGTTGTTTTTTCCGTCGGCATACAAACGGTCTGTAATTCATAACGATATCGACGAAGCTGGACTTATACTTCGAACCGCGGTGCTTAACCGCTTAAAGGAATTTAAGGCTACAGATAAACTTGTTATAGTAACCTACCCCGAGGCTTTAATGGAGAAGGTTATAACTTCGGAAAGTTTAAACAAGAATACTTTACAACTTACTGTTAACGAGAAGGTTTCAATTGCTTTTATTCGCGAGATTTTACACGAATATCATTTCGAGGAAGTTGAGTTTGTGAACGAGCCGGGCCAGTTTTCGGTTCGCGGAAGCATAGTCGATATTTTTTCTTACTCGCATTTTCTTCCGTACCGTGTCGATTTTTTTGGCGACGAGGTGGAGTCTATCCGTTCGTTCGAGGTCGAAAATCAGCTTTCGAAAGATAAACTGCACACTATAACTATTATACCGAATATACAAACGCTGGTAGGAGAGGGTAGTGGCGATTGTGTATTGAAATTAACATCCTTATCATCAATAATTTGGAGCGAAAATTTAAAACTTTGTATCGATCAAATCGACGATGTTTTTAGCTCTGCACCCGAAAAATTAGTTTCAGAAATATCCGATAAGCGAATGCCTCGCGAACAGGTGCTGCTGCAAGCTTCGAAAGTTGAAGATCAGCTAAACGGTTTTCGGCATATCGAGTTTGGGCAAAGTTATCTTTATAAACAATCGGGCGAGTTACAGTTTTCAACATCGCCGCAGCCCGCTTTTCGCAAGAACTTCGAAATGCTTTCCCAAAATCTTCGCGAATATCAAGTTAAAGGATATCAATTATTTCTTTTAAGCGAAAACCCCAAACAGATTGATCGACTGAAAGATATATTTTACAGTCTTCCGCAAAAAGTTGTTTTTCAGCCAATTATAAATTCGTTGCACGAAGGTTTTATCGATACCGATTTGAAGATTTGTATGTACACCGACCATCAAATTTTCGAGCGTTATCATAAGTATCGCATTAACAAGCAGTTTGTTCGCAGCGATTCGTTTTCAATTAACGAGTTACGTGGCTTACAACCAGGCGATTATGTGGTGCATATCGATCACGGTATTGGCGTGTTTGGAGGTTTGGGAAAGGTTGAGATTAACGGGCATCAGCAGGAATCGATTCGTTTGGTGTATCGCGATAACGATGTGCTTTACGTTAACATTCACAACCTTCATAAAATATCGAAATACCGTGGTAAGGACGGCGAGCCTCCTAAAATATACAAACTTGGCACTCCCGCTTGGCAAAATATGAAGCTGAACACCAAGCGAAAGGTTAAAGATATTGCTCGTGAGCTTATTGCACTTTACGCCAAGCGAAAAGATGCTGCCGGATTTGCCTTTGCCCCCGACACTTACATGCAGGAGGAGTTGGAGGCTTCGTTTATTTACGAGGATACGCCCGATCAGGAAAAGGCTACCGTTGCCGTAAAAGCAGGTATGGAACTGCCTCACCCTATGGATCATCTTATTTGTGGCGATGTGGGTTTCGGTAAAACCGAGGTTGCCATTCGTGCGGCTTTTAAGGCTGTAACCGACAATAAGCAAGTGGCTGTGCTTGTGCCTACTACAATTTTGGCTTTACAACATTACCAAACTTTTAAGGATAGGTTAGAAAAATTTCCGTGCACGGTCGATTATATTAGTCGCCTTAAATCGGCTAAGGATCAGAAAGAGACAATGAAAAATTTGGAAGAAGGCAAGATCGATATTATTATTGGAACGCATCGCCTTGTTGGTAAGGATATTAAGTTTAAAGACCTTGGCTTACTGATAGTTGACGAGGAGCAGAAGTTTGGCGTTGCCGTGAAGGAAAAACTTAAAAGCTTACGTGTAAATGTCGATACGCTTACAATGACGGCTACTCCCATACCTCGAACGCTTCAATTTTCGTTGATGGGAGCGCGCGATTTGTCGGTTATAAGCACTCCGCCGCCAAACAGGCATCCTATTCAAACCGAGTTACATACCTTTAACGAGGTGGTTATTAAGGACGCTATTGAATACGAGGTTGGTCGTGGCGGACAGGTTTTCTTTATCCATAATCGTGTTGATAATCTTCCTGAAATACAATTACTTATACTAAAACTTTGCCCTAAGGTTAAGGTGGTGTACGCTCACGGTCAGCTCGATGGCGAGAAACTCGAACAAATAATGCTCGACTTTATGCGTGGCGATTTCGATGTGCTTATCTCTACAACAATTGTAGAGTCGGGGCTCGACATACCCAATGCCAACACAATAATTGTAAATCAGGCACAAAATTTTGGCTTGAGCGATTTGCACCAGTTACGTGGTCGCGTGGGTCGATCAAACAAAAAGGCGTTCTGCTATTTGCTTGCCGCTCCGTATAGCGTTCTTACGCCCGAAGCCCGCCGCCGACTGAAGGCTATCGAAGAATTTTCCGATTTGGGAAGTGGGTTCAACATTTCAATGCAGGATTTAGATATTCGAGGCGCCGGCAACCTGCTTGGCGGCGAGCAAAGTGGATTTATTTCAGAAATTGGTTTCGAAACATATCAGCGCATTCTCAACGAAGCCATGCTTGAACTTCGCGACGAAGAGTTTGCTGAAGTGTTTGATAATGAATCTAATAACATTGCCAAAACATCGAAACCCGACGCGCACGATTTTATACTCGATTGCCAGGTTGATACCGATTTGGAGCTTTTGTTCCCCGATGCCTACATTCGCAACGTAACCGAGCGTGTACGCCTGTACCGCGAACTTGATAGTATTGAAAATGAAGAAAAACTGTTGGAA
>JANYAP010000044.1 GCA_025361285.1 Bacteroidales bacterium
AGAACTGGAGTGATCATTTTGGTATCCTTTGGAAATAATGGTAATAATAATTGTCCCATAACCACAAAATTAATACATTTTTATTTTACGCACACTAATTCTTTAGTGATTGATTATCAAGAACCAGTATTGGATGTCTGAAATTACAACTTAGCCGAAGGCGTTCTCAGCAAAGCTAAATTTGCAGGTGTTTCAAGCTGAATTGCTACTTAGCGAAGCGTTCTCACCGAAGGTAAATTCATCATATCGGGGGTGAGGTGGGAAATGCATTTCGTTTATAAATGCATTTTTCCTTTACAACGGAAAATCGGCTGTTAGTGGAAAGGCTTTATACAATTTTAACAAATCTATGGTTTCTGTTCGAGGTTTATTGCGGACTAAGTGCTTAGTTTGGTCATCCATGAGTTCATTAGATGAACTATTCATACAAAAATTTCGTATTATCAGTTCTCAAACTGATACATATTTTTTGCAAGTTTACCCCCTAATGTTGCTTTTTTTGTAGTTTGCGTACGATACTCGAGATTAGAGATACCCTTTAATCGGTTTCCCCTCTACATAGGATCTACATTGGGCTGAACAATTACCGAATGATACTTTTCGTGTGCCGAAAGTATGCCGATAGTCTTGCCTATAATTACCTTTGCTTGGGCAGGCGATGCTGTTCGCTCAATTTTCAATAATATTTGTTTGTTATACCAATTACTTATTCGGCTTATTAGCGGATATTCCGGACCAAACACACGGTTAGCAAACGACTTACGAAGGCTTTCGGCCAAAAACTCGGCTGCCTCGTCTAATAACGGCTGGTTTTTATGTTTTAATGTAAGCTGAATAAGGCGGGTATAAGGCGGATACCCAAACATTTGTCGCTCACCTAGTTGTGCGCGATACATGTGCATAAAATCGTTATTTATTACATCGTTAATTATGTAATTTTTAGGGTCGGTAGTTTGAATAATTACCTTTCCTTGCTTGTGTTTTCGGCCAGCTCGACCACTAACTTGCGACATAAGCTGAAAACTACGCTCGAAGGCACGAAAATCGGGAAAGTTAAGTAAATGATCGGCATCGAGTACTCCTACAAGGTTTACGTTATCGAAATCTAAACCCTTGGATATCATTTGAGTACCAACTAATATATCGAGTTCGCGGCTTTCAAAATCGCTTATCAACTCCTCATAAGCTTTGCGCGAACGGGTGGTATCCATGTCCATTCGGGCAATTCGCTTACCTGGGAAGAACAGTGCTAGTTCGTCCTCAACCTTTTCGGTGCCGAAACCGTGCATAACTAGCGTTGATGAGCCACAGGCCTCGCACACAATTATTTTTGAGGTGCTGTAACCGCAATAATGGCAAACTAATTCGCCAATGTTTTTATGGTATGTAAGGCTAACGTCGCAATGTTTGCATTTGGGAATGGTTTTGCACATTGAGCATTGAAAATAAGGCGAATACCCACGTCGGTTTTGAAACAGAATAACTTGTTCGCCCAAATCGAGTACTTGCTGCATAGTTTCGATTAATGCAGGGTGGAAGTGCGATTTCATTTGCTTTCGCTTACGAGCGTCTTCTATATTAACAACCATTATTTCAGGAAGTTGAACATCGGCAAAACGCTTAAATAGTTGCACCATGCCGTACTTACCGCCTTCGGCGTTAAAATACGATTCTATTGACGGCGTAGCAGTACCTAATAATGTTTTTGCGCCGTGCATTTGAGCCAGTACCATAGCTGCATCGCGGGCATTATAGCGCGGTGCCGGATCGAACTGCTTATAACTGTTTTCGTGTTCTTCGTCGGCAATTATTAACCCTAAATTGCTAAACGGAAGAAATATGGACGATCTAACGCCCAGTATAACTTGGTATTGACCCATTTTTTGCTCATCAATAAGTCCGTTCCACACATTAACCCTGTCGCTATCGGAAAATTTGGAGTGGTATATGCCTACTTTTTCGCCGAAAGCACCTTTTAATCGGTTAATAATCTGCGCTGTTAAGGCAATTTCGGGTAAAAGGTAAAGAACTTGTTTTCCGGCTTTAATTTGCTCATCGATAAGTTCGATGTAAAGCTCTGTTTTACCGCTAGCTGTATATCCGTGCAATAGCACTACTGGGTGTTTTTCGAACGAAGCGCGCACTTTATCGAGTGCTTCCTGTTGGCTTTCCGAGAGTGGTTTTAGTTTGTGTTCGTTGTCGGCTGCTAGAGAATCGGCATGCTCCTTTTTCTCGTAAGTTTGAAACACTCCTTTTTTTATTAGCGATTTTAAAAGTTCGCTACCTGATGGAGCATTCGATAGAAGTGTCTTTTTGCTTACTTCCTTTGCGGAGGAAGTGAACATGCTCGATAACTGTATGAAACTCATTAACATCTCGAGCTGCTTTGGCGCTTTGGCCAATGAATCAAACATTTGTTTCAGTTCAGCATCGTCGTACAAATGAGGCATTAACTCAACAAATGCTTCCGTTTTAAGTCGAAACCTGTCTCGTAGCGCTTCTTCGAGAAATATAGCGCCTTCATCAACAAGCTTTTTTATAACTTTTAGTAAGTCCTTCTTTTTATAGGTTTTAGCAATTTCTTCCACCGATAGCGTGTTTCGCTCCGAAAGTAAATTAAGCACCATTTCTTCCGACTCGGTAGGTGGTTGCGTTGCTTCATATTCCTTATTGAAGAGCACTTTTGTTTCGCTTTCGAGCTTCAAGCCCGATGGCAAAGCGGCTTTCAAAACATCGCCGAGCGAACACATATAGTACGTTGCAATCCAATCCCAAAACTTTAGCTGAATGGCATTTACGGCTGGTTTATCGTCGAGCAACGAAATTATCTCTTTTACCTTATAGCCTTCGGGTTGAACATTATGCAGGTGGTGAACTATAGCCGAATAATAGCGTTTTGCGCCAAACTGAACAATAACCCTTTTGCCCGGAGAAACCTCCGATTGTAACTCCGTAGGAACCAAGTAAGTAAATAACTTAGGGATTGGAACCGGCAGAATAACACTAACAAAAACTGGTTGTTGAAGTTCGTTCATTGAAAGTGGGAAGGACGAGGGGGTTGTAGGGGTTATAGAGGTTGTAGGGGTTGTAGGGGTTGTAGGGGTTGTAGAGGTT
>JANYAP010000179.1 GCA_025361285.1 Bacteroidales bacterium
TAAAAGTGTTCGATAACAATAAATTCGAGGACTATAAAATAAAAGAAAACGACGACTTGTTCATTTCAATTTCCACGGTAGATGAAGCCGCAACGGCTAATTTTTTCTCGAATAACTCTTCATCTCAAATGAATAGAAGCCTCGACCTTTTTGGGGCAACACTTTTATCGCAAACAGTTGATAAGGAAGGTTTTATTGAAATGCAAGGCATTGGAAAGATACTTGTGAAAGATAAAACGCTAGTTCAGGTTAAAAGCATTATCAGTCAGGCACTTGTTAATGTGTTAAATCAGCCATTGGTGTCAGTAAAATTAATAAACAGGTTTGTTTCGGTTTTAGGCGAAGTTCGTAGTCCAGGACATTTCCCTTTTGCGCAAGATAAGCTGTCCATATACGATGCACTAGGATTTGCAGGCGATATTACCGAATATGGCAATAGAAGCGAAGTAATATTAGTACGAAACGAAAACGGAAAAAATATTCGCATAACACTAAACCTAGCCGAATCGGATATCCTTTCCTCGGAATACTATTTTCTGCGCCCCAACGACATAATTTACGTTAAACCCTTAAGAAAGAAGTTTTGGGGAATGCGCGAATTCCCTTTTGGCACAGTGCTTTCGGCAATATCAACCACAATTTTAGTACTTAATTACGTAATAAATCAAAAATAGACTTTAATCGATATTTATGTCACAATTGAAAAACACAAATATACAGGAAGACAACGCTCTGCAAATTGCAATCGACTTAGTTGTACGCAACTACAAGCTATTTATTATTGGCGTTGTAATTGCCTTTGGAGTAGCAATTTATAAAAATCGCACTTCGCTACCTGTTTACAAAATCACATCATCGATATTAATACAGGAAAGCAAGTCGCAGGACAATATGACCGACGTTTTGAACAAGAAATTATTTGGTAAAAACCAAACCCTTCAAAACGAAATGGAAATATTAAAATCGGCTGTTGTTGTTGAACAAACTGTTCGAAACCTCGACCTTGCCGTTGGGTACTATGTAAAAAGAGGATTTCAATTTCAGGAAGCATATAAAGATTTGCCTATTAAGGTTTTATATATGCAAAAGCACGTTCAGCCCATATCAGTTAAATTCGAAGTGTCGGTTATAGATGCCGCAAATTTCACGATAAAAGCCGAAGCCGAAAAAGTAAATTTTTATAATTTCGAAAACAACGACTTCGAAAGCAAAAAGGAAAACTGGACATTTCAACAAAAAGGCAAGTTCGGTCAGCTTATCGAAAATTCCGATTTGAGCTTTATAATTGAAATTGAAGACAAATGGAAACCTACTGGCAATGAAAAACCAGTATTTTACTTCGACTTTACCGATATTCCTAGCATAACCGACGATTTAAAAGGGTCGCTAAAGCTTAGTATTGTAGATAAACAAGGCTCGGTAATTGAAATGAACTTAAACAGTTCGTCAATTCAAAAAGGGGTTGAAATCCTTAACGGCATAATGAACTCATATTCAGTTCAAAATTTAGAAAAGAAAAACCATAATGCTAGCGTAACCATCAATTTTATCGACCAACAATTGGGCGAAATATCCGACTCACTAACCGCGGCCGAACAAAAACTACAAAACTTCCGTTCATCGAATCAATTGTTGGATATGGGCCAACAAACAACTGGTATATCAACACAATACCGCGATCTTGAAAACCAAAAAGCGGAATTGGACACACGCAAGAAATATTACGATTTTATTGCCGACTACCTTGTTAAGAATGATGACTATTCGAATATGCTGCTGCCCTCATCAGTAGGTATCCCCGACCAAATTTTGAACAACCTAATGTCGCAACTTATTACGGCCAACTCCGAACGAATTAACCTTATAAAAGGAAAACAGTCGGAAAATCCACGCGTAAAAAAGCTCGAAATAGAAATGGAAAACCTTAAACGAACCATTGCCGAAAATATTTCGGGAGTTCGAAAAACAACCGAAATATCAATAGATCAAATAAATAAACGGATAGGAAAAATAGAAGCCGAAATTAGTAATTTGCCTCGAACTCAGCGATTATTGGGCGGTATGGAACGTAAATACAGTTACAACAATACTGTATATAACTATCTTATGGAAAAACGGTCGGAAGCTAAAATAGCAAAAGCCTCCAATCTTCCTGATAATGAGATTATTGAACCAGCAACAGGGGAAGGTCCAATTTCCCCAAATAAATCAGCTAATTATTTAATAGCACTAATATTAGGCTTAGCAATACCCTACGCCTTTTTATGGAGCAAAAGCATTCTGAATAACAAAATAGTATCTCAAGATAATTTAGAGCAACTTACCGATGTACCTGTTCTTGGCAAAATATTGCATAACAATAAGAAAACCAACAATGTAATGTTCGAGCATCCCAATTCGAGCATAGCCGAATCGTACCGAGTACTTCGAACGAATTTAGAATACTACGTTCGTGGAGGACACCAAAAGGTAATAATGGTAACATCGTGTATCGAAGGCGAAGGAAAATCGTTTAACTCGCTCAACATTGCCATGAGCTACGCCCAGTTTAGTCGCAAAACAATTTTGATAGATTTCGATATGCGAAAATCAACATCATATTTCGACAAGAATGGCGAGTCGCTTATTGGGTTGAGTTCGTACCTTATAAACAAAGCCACTATCGACGATATTATTATAAAATCGCCACACGACCATTTAGATTACATACCTTCGGGTCCAATTCCGCCAAACCCAGTAGAATTAATAGGCTTGGAACGCACCGAAAAGCTTATAATGCAGTTAAAAAGCAAGTACGATTATATTATTATCGACACACCACCATTAGCACAAGTTACAGATGCATACTTACTTATCGATTATGCCGATGTTAAAGTGTTAATTGCCAGATACAATTACACTATTAAAAAAGTTTTCTCGTTAATTATGAGAGACTTAAAACAAAAAAACATTGGCAATTTCTGTATCGTACTTAACGACAATAGGGTGCTTGGTGACCAATACGGATATGGTTATGGATACAATAAGGACAAGAATTAATTGGACTATAACCCAATACTATGGCGTTTAGTTAAGCCATTCAGGCTTTAACAACATTAACTCACATACATAGATTGTTTTAAATCTATGTATGTGAACATTTTAAGCACCAATACTGAGGCTAAACGACATTGATTCTTAATAATCAATTTTTTAAACCATTTTTAGATCTGCATGCTTTTTAATTCAATACAATTTCTAATTTTCTTTGTAGCCGTTACGGTTACTTACTTTATAATACCGCATAAATCGCGCTGGTTTCTGCTACTTGCTGCAAGTTGCTATTTTTATATGGCTTTTGTGCCAATATATATACTTATTCTGGTTGGCACTATTGTAGTCGATTACTACGCAGGAATATTAATTGAAAAGCAAGAAGGTAAAAAGCGAAAACTGTTTCTTATAATAAGCCTAATTGCTAATATAGGCGTGTTAGCTATGTTTAAGTATTACAACTTCTTAAACGAGAATCTTACGCAATTTTTAGGCATTGCTAATTTAACCAACCCTATACCTGCATTAAAAATACTATTGCCAATAGGTCTTTCGTTCCATACTTTTCAGGCAATGAGCTATACCATTGAGATTTATCGTGGTAATCAGAAAGCCGAACGCCATTTTGGAATATATGCCCTATATGTGATGTTCTACCCGCAATTAGTGGCAGGCCCTATCGAGAGGCCTCAAAACTTACTGCATCAGTTTCACGAAAAGCATACCTTCGACTACGGTCTTATGGTAGAAGGGCTTAAGCAAATGGCCTGGGGTTTTTTCAAAAAATTAGTAATAGCCGATAGGCTTGCATTATATGTTGATGCGGTTTATGGTAATGTAAATCAGCACAACGGAGTGTCGTTACTGGTGGCAACTTTCTTCTTTTCGGTTCAAATTTACTGCGACTTTTCGGGTTATTCTGATATAGCTATTGGGTCGGCAAAGGTAATGGGCTTTAAGTTAATGAATAATTTTAACCATCCACTATTATCGTCGTCAACATCGGAGTTTTGGAAACGCTGGCACATTTCACTATCGTCGTGGTTTAAAGATTATTTATATATTTCCCTTGGAGGAAACCGAGTGGTTATACCGAGGCTAGTTTTCAATATTCTTATAGTGTTCCTAATAAGTGGTTTATGGCATGGTGCAAACTGGACTTTTGTAATTTGGGGGGGATTAAACGGCTTACTTTTAGTTTTAGGATACTTCGCCACGCCACTTAAAAGTAAAATATATAAAATAGCATTAGTTGCCAAATCGCCATATTTTACACGAGCCGTACAAACAATTTTTACATTCGTACTTATCTCATTTACACGTATTTTCTTCAGATCAACCGATGTGGAGCAGGCTTCATTAGTTATTTCGAAAATAATACACATAAACGGTCCTTTATTTACTAACGGGTTGATTCCAATGATATACAATTTGGCAATTATCTCTCTACTTGTGTTGATAGAAGTTAAACACGAGTTTTTCGATAGCAAATTTACCATTTTTCGACACGAAAACCATTGGGTTCAGAAGCTTGCTTATGCATCGTTAATAATTTGCATATTTGTATTTGGGGTGTTCGATGGGAGTCAATTTATATATTTTCAATTTTAAATAAATGAAATCTAAAACTGCAAGGTATATATATAATATACTGATATTCATAGCTATTGTGCTTGTGCTTGATTATTTCATTGGTAGCCAATTAAAAAAACAATACTCAGCACGATCCCGTGGTTTACTTTATCGAACCTCTTTCTCAATCGATTCAACCAAGGCCGACTTACTTATTTTTGGTTCATCGCGAGCAAACCACCATTATGTACCAACAATTTTTGAAGACAGTTTACAAATGAGCTGCTACAATACCGGAAGGGATGGTTGCTTAATTATATATCAACTAGCTGTTATTAAGTGCGTTGTTGCACGATATTCACCCAAAGTTATTATTCTAGATATAGTGCCTTTCGACTTTATGGATATGTACGACAATTACGACAAATTAAATTGTTTACTCCCATATTATAAAACACATCCAGTGATTAAGTCGATAATTAAAACATACCGTAATTTCGAAGATGTGAAAATGCTTTCGAGCATATACCCATACAATCACTGTATTTTCTTTTTGGGCAGAAACAGGCAAAGCGATTATGCGGTAGAACTTAAGGACAAAGGGTTTCTTAACACTTCAAACGAATGGAAGCAATCAAAAATAACGGAAAAAGAATCGAAAAAACCTTTTGTTTGCAATTCAACCAAAATAGCAGCCTATAAGGAGTTTATAGACATTTGCAAGAAAAACAATATCAAGCTATTTGTGGCAATTTCACCATTTTTTCAGAATTTAAACTCCCGCTCGAATAAAATAATTAAAGTGCTTGAAGACGTTGCACTTGAAAATAATGTCGATTTTTTCGACTATTCCAATGATACCGCTTGCACCAATTACGCACATCTTTTCTATAATGTAAACCATTTGAACACGAAAGGGGCAAATATATACTCGCGAAAGCTAGCAGGCAAAGTTGGCGAACAATTAAAAAGTTTAGAATACACACTAACAAATAATAAGTAACTTTACTTTTATTCAAATACCATTAATATTAATAGCAAAATGGCCGAAAAAAACAACGACTTCGATTTAATAATAGAACCAGGACGCATTGGCAAGAACTACTGGAACGATATATGGAAATACCGAGAGCTATTTCTTTTTCTGGCTTGGCGCGATATTTTAGTACGATACAAGCAAACAGTAATTGGCTTGGCATGGAGTGTTATAAGGCCAGTACTTACTATAGTGGTGTTTACAGTAATTTTTGGCAAACTTGGTAAAATACCTTCTGGCGGTGTACCTTATGCCGTTTTGGTTTGCGCCGCTTTGCTACCTTGGCAATTTTTCGCTACAGCATTTAGCGATGCAAGTAATTCGCTAATAGGCAACGCAAATATGCTAACAAAGATTTATTTTCCTCGTCTACTTGTACCTGCTAGTACTGTGATAGTTAACTTTGTCGACTTTTTAATATCGCTGTGCATTTTAATTGGGTTAATGTTTTGGTATCAATACGTTCCCACTTGGAATATTTTGGCTTTACCCCTGTTTTTTTCGCTTGCATTCCTAACAGCAATGGGCGCAGGGTTTTATGTTGCAGCAGTAAATGTTAAATACCGCGATTTCAAATATATAGTTCCATTTGTAGTACAATTTGGCTTGTATATCACTCCAGTAGGCTTTACTAGCGCATACTTTTGTCAGTTTTTTGGCGAAACAGGAAAACTTATATACTACATGAATCCAATGGTTGGAGTTATCGATGGCTTTCGTTGGGCAATACTAGGAAACAACCACCAAATATTTATGCCAGGGCTGTTAATATCTATTAGCGTAACCTTCATACTACTAATTTTTGGATTATGGTATTTCCGCAAAATGGAAAAATCGTTTGCCGATGTTATATAATTTTCAACTTATATTTAATTAATTATGAACGTTATACAGATAGAAAATCTTAGTAAAAAGTATATAATTCAGCATAATGGCCAACAAGGTTATGTTGCTCTTA
This sequence comes from Bacteroidales bacterium, assembly GCA_025361285.1. Classification (GTDB taxonomy): domain Bacteria; phylum Bacteroidota; class Bacteroidia; order Bacteroidales; family JAAUTT01; genus JAAUTT01. Next base: position 6,600 of record JANYAP010000179.1, read on the forward strand.
GAGATGTAATTGCCGACAATGTGAAGGGGCTTTTTAAAAGCCCAAAAAATGGGAATACAACTGGTAGTACAAAAGAAGAATTTTGGGCATTAAGCGATGTTAATTTCAACGTTCAACAGGGCGATAGGCTTGGAATAATTGGTCGAAATGGTGCTGGCAAATCAACACTGCTTAAAGTAATAAGTCGAATTACCGACCCTACTTTTGGCAAAATATCAGTAAAAGGTCGTATTGCTAGTCTTCTCGAAGTTGGCACAGGTTTTCATCCCGAATTAACCGGACGCGAAAATATTTTCCTTAATGGCGCAATTTTAGGTATGCATCGATCGGAAATTCGACGAAAGTTCGATGAAATAGTTGAATTTTCGGGGGTAGAACGATTTCTCGACACTCCAGTAAAACGATATTCAAGTGGGATGTATGTTCGGCTTGCTTTCTCAGTTGCTGCACACCTCGAACCCGAGATACTTATTATAGATGAGGTACTTGCAGTTGGCGATGCCGAATTTCAAAAACGATGCCTCGGAAAAATGGAAGAAGTTGGAAAACAAGGACGTACAGTTCTATTTGTTAGCCACAATCTTACAGCAGTTGAGCAGTTATGCAATCGCTGCATTTTAATGGATGCAGGAAAAATGAGCTTTGGTAGCTACAACATCAAAGAGGTAATTAACAAATATATTTTGTCGAACAGTAAAAATATTAAAGCTAGCGTTTGGACTAACGACGACAACTTGTTTGATAATGAATGGTTTAACATAACAAAGGTTGCTCTAGCAGATGTATCGGCGAAGTCCTTAGCAATGCCAGTTCGAAACGACACCGACATATTTTTTCAAATTGAAGGTAATGTATTGGAAGAAAATGAAAAACTTTCGTTCTGCTATTATCTTTATAATGATGAAAATACGTTAATATATCAATCAGCATCGCACGATGTTAACTCGCATGGTCAAGTAAAATTCAAAAAAGGAAAACGAGTAATTCAAACCCAAATACCAAAACGTTTTTTGAATGAAGGTGAATATAGAATTGAACTTGGGATGATACTGCATGGCGAACGACACATAATTCATAGCGGTAACTTCCCTCCTACTATTTACCTACAAATAGAAGGTGGCTTGAGCGATTCCTTAAAGTTTTTAATGAGAAGGAGTGGAATTTTAGCACCAGTGCTAGAATGGAACAACGTATAACCCTCCAAATATCATCAATATCACCGGTTGTATTAAAGTGTTTAAAATGAGCAATAAAGTGGCTTTCCTATTAAAAAAAATAGTTGCTAAAGTATGGGGATTTAAAAAAATCTTTATACAAGAAGCTACAATTGCAACCATAAAACCTAAGGGCGCAAGTAAAGGATATGTTTTAGTATCATATTTAATATCACCATTTAAAGGCAATAAAATAACCATAACAAACAATCATACAAACGAATGGGAATGCGTTAAAATTGTATCGTTATTTGTTGAATATGGATACACAGTTGACACAATTAGTTTTTCAAATAATAGCTTTATTCCTAAAAAGAAATATTCGTATTTTGTTGATATACATTCAAATATGGAGCGCTTAACGCCATATTTAGATAAGAATTGCGTAAAAATACTCCATATTACTGGT
>JANYAP010000180.1 GCA_025361285.1 Bacteroidales bacterium
AGTTGTATGTTAATATTTATAATGAGTTTCAAATATTTTTCTTGTTACTTTTTTATTCGCTTTCGCTCATGAAACCGCCTTCGGCTATGTTTTCGAAAAAAGTAACAACTTAGCGATAGCGATTTCATGAACACCTTAAAAATAATATGATGTGAATAAAGAAGAGTTTTCTTATAGACACTAAATAGAGTTACAGGCGAAACCTTTGCTAAAATAACAGATTATAAGTTTATTACAGCGTATAATCGAATACTTAATGGAAAGGTTTCGTCTGTTGCAGTATATTACGGATGCGCACTAATTATTTTCTAGTCTATAGACTAACTCCTAGCCGTAAGCCAGCTAAAAATGCAGTACCTGTATATCCAAAGTCGAATGTGTTTTCGTTAAACCGAATGTCGGAGCCTGACGGCTGATCGTAAAAACTATATCTTAGTCCAACCCCTATAAAAATATCGAGGAATAACCGATCGGTAATTTCTTTTTGATAACCCACAATAGCATCTATCAGCGCTTTATTTATATGTACTTCATAATCTGACTTTTCCATCCGAAAATAATTTAAACCATCTTTGGTGAATTCGTTCCATCGTCCGCGATCTACAAGCAGATTGAAGTTTTGATAGCCCAAGCCTCCACCTATGTAAACTCCCTGATTTGGAGATTTTTTCGAAACAAATACTTTCCGGTAAACCGACATACCAAAGCCATGCATTTGCTTGTATGCGGGATTGTTATAAAGATTTAAATTATTAGTGTTACTTAAATCGATATAATACTGAGGGGCAAACACCCACCATGCATTAGTACCTCTGGTTTGTTTATCGATTTCGATACGTAACCCATTTTTAAAAAGATGTTGAGGTACACCCATAATGCGCCACTTATATGTTTGATCTTGAGCTGTTAGTGGGGAGCATGTAAATATAATACACCCAAAAACTATAATCCATAAATTTATTTTAAGATATTGCATATTGAATTTTTTTAATCGATTGGTTTACTTCAACCTATGTATTATATTTTTTAAAATCCAAACCCAAGGCGAATGCCTAAAACGATAACGTTTCCAGTAAATCCATAGTCGCCCATTTGTTCATTAAATGATCGATGTTGTGTTCCGGTATAAGTTTTTTCAGAGTATCGTCCGCCAAGGCCTGCATAGAAATCTAATATCAATTTATCGAAAACTGCCGTTTGGTAACCAATCACTATATCGGCACCAAATTTATTAATTGTTGTTTCGGCAATTTTAGGTGTTATGCTGTTGTTAGGTAAGTCGTTGTATTGAAGATTAAAATAATTGTATGTAAGACCGTAGCTAAAATAGACGCCTAGAGGTTGTTGGGTTTTGCCAAGGTAAATGCGGTGGAAAGCGGAAATGCCGACTCCCATAAGGTTTTTAAAATCGCCATAATAGTTATCGTTACTGCGCTCGGCAACATAAAACTGCGGGCCAATTTGTATCCAATGGTTTCTGCAAATATTTCGGTCGTAATCCACTCTTATGCCGTTTTGTATTAAATGGAATGGGTGAAAGGCTATTACTTCGTTATTAATAGTGTCGACCTGCGCCGATGCTTGCTGGTTACACAATGTAACGGTCGATAAAACAAGCATATAGAGTATTAATTTACAGTTACGCATATATTTTAATTTATTTAATATGGCTTAGGTATTTAATTGTATCGTTTTGGTAGCTATATTGGTGTAATCCGTCGTTGGCAAGCACCAATAAAAGGTTATCGTCGGGAATTACATCGTATGCTGGAATGTTAAAGTACTTTTTAAACGTGGGGTGGTATGGGTCGGTTAACGTGTATATTTTTAGACCGTTATCGCAAACGAATAAGGTTTTTCCATCAATACCAAGTCCGAGAGGTTTAGTCATTGGCAAACTGCTCTCAAATTTTGGCTGTTGCTTGTTTTTAATGTTCACAACTTGCAATTCGTTGGTTGAGCGTCCGCAAAATGATTCGGCATGCAGTGTAACGTACGCAACGGTATCGTTGGCAACAACTGGGTCGCAGCTACGTATGTGTTGGTACTTGGAAAGTTGATTTGGGTATGAAGGGTCGGTAAGGTCGAAAATATACATACCATCTTGCGAGCCTAAATATAGGTATTTGCCGTTAGCGAAAATAGTTTCTATATTAAACCCAATATCTTGTTTATTAATACTATCGAGTGTTTTAGCGTTGCTAATATCAAAAACGTTAATGCTTCTATTGTCAACAGCATATAATTTATCGGCAACTATGGTAAAGCGCGCCATAGAACCACCTTTGCCAGTAGAAGAAGAGCCTGGAGACGATATATCGGAACTTTCTTTGCACCCTAAGGCAATAATTCCGATGCAAACTAATGTTAAAATATTTTTTTTCATAATCGTTATTCAATTACTCGTTTTTGCCAGTCCACAATAATGGTATTTTCAGGGCGGTTATTTTGATGGTACTTGTATGGAATGTACTGCAAATCGGACGGAAACGGTTCAGGGAAAGTGTTTCGAAAACGAGCTATTTCCTTAACGGAGGAAAAACTGGTAATATCGATAGCCACCAAATCGACGCTATTGTCGGCGTACATTGTATTTCCTCTAATAGCCATATCGATACAGCCTGGAATACTAATAAAACCGTAATTAATTGGTAAGCTTGGGTTTGTATTGTCGATAATGTGTACTCCTTTGTATTTTTCCGATATATACACCCACGTATCCTTTTTGTAAATTTTACCAATTACCTCAATAGGCTTAGGTTGTTGATATTGAATACTTTTCTCCAATTCTGTTCTAGTCATCAAGATGGGAGTGTAGGCCGATTCTTCTCTTGGAGAGATATCGAGCGACGACGTGATGATGTAAACACTAATCAAAAGCAATAATTTAAGTGTTTTCATTAAGCTAAGTTTATTATTTGTGTAAACGTGTTAAATTACTGATAATGTGATATTTGTATATGTATTAGGTGCTCCATCTCTTACATTAACAGGTTATACAATATTATAACTTAATATCCATATTTACAATACAATAATTACAAGTTATTTGCGAAATTGCAACTATTTTCCATTTATGAATCGGTAATTTCTTTTAAGTAATCGCAAAGTATTCATTTTTTTATTTCTATATTTCGTTCGAAAAAACTGAATCAATAAACGGTAATGGAACACGACGAAAACATGTACGATAAAATGCAAGAGCTTTTAAAAGACCTTAATGGTAATTTGAATGTGCTTGAGCAACAAGTTGATATAAATACGCAAATGGAGTTCTTCGATATGTCTCACGGTTATAAAAAGGCTGGTTTAGTTACCGACGTGTTCGATAAAAAGGACGATTTATTTTCGTTGAGCATTCCGATAGAGGAGAAAAAGATTCTACTCGTTAATTTGGCTTCGATTGATAGGGTTGAAGCTTACAGGACAATTGAACAATACCAGATGAACCCCGATGCCGAATTGCAAGATTGGGCTATATTGGCATTACAGCAAAGCAAAATGTTAATGGAAAGTTCGTTGTTAAATGAAAATCAGGTGTTTATTTCAACGGGCATGGGTGGAAAGGGGTCGAAGTTGAGGTATTTTGTGGTGTTTATTAGCAGGAGCAAAGCGGCTTTGCACGATTATCAGAAGAAAATTTTAAAAACCGAAATTGAAATTACTGCAAAAAAGAACAATTGCGACTTGGAACGCATAGCTTATACCGAATGGATTATAACATGTAACATACTTATACCTATACAAGTACAGTTTGCGCATCTTTTCGAAGAAATTATTGACGCATCGAACCTATTGGGCGACTTTCTCGATAAAAACTTCATTATTACCAATGTAAAAGAGCTTTCGATGGAAGAAATAAAGGATGTGTTGGAGAAGATGTAAGGTTTTGAATGGATAAATTGATTTATACCTAAATTGAGCGATTGTATAATTTGGGTGAGCTCTTTGTGCTGCCGACCATTTTTTTTAAGTGATTTTTTGGTGATTTTGACTTTTGGGACTGTTTTAGGATGGTTTTTTAACGAAAAATATTTACATACATGTA
>JANYAP010000192.1 GCA_025361285.1 Bacteroidales bacterium
GGTTGTAGAGGTTGTAGAGGTTGTAGAGGTTGTAGAGGTTATAGAGGTTATAGAGGTTGTAGGGGTTGTAGAGGTTATAGAGGTTGTAGAGGTTGTAGAGGTTGTAGAGGTTGTAGAGGTTGTAGAGGTTGTAGGGGTTGTAGAGGTTGTAGAGGTTGTAGGGGTTGTAGAGGTTGTAGGGGTTGTAGGGGTTGTAGGGGTTGTAGAGGTTGTAATGGTTGTAGAGGTTGTAGGGGTTGTAGAGGGGATAGAGGATTTTTACAACTTATTTTTACAACCCATTTTTACAACCATTTTTACAACCATTTTTACAACCCATTTTTACAACTTATTTCTACAACCCATTTGTACAACCTTTTTTACAACCTCTATAACCTTTTTCTACAACAATTTTTTCCGCCACAAAGTACGAAAAATGATTTTTTATGCAACCATTAATTCGTAAATTCATGCCTTCAGATAATAAAAAATAGCTGCTAGGCATGAACACTTCTATAAAATTGATACGATATGTTTTTGGGATAGCGATGTTCGTTCTATTTAGTTATACCCAAAGTGCATACTGTCAATATTTTGGAAGAAACAAGCCTTCGTACAAAACCTTTAAGTACAAAGTTTATAAAACGCCACACTTCGAGATTTATCATTATCTTAACAACGATTCGGTATTGAACCGCCTTGCCCAGCTCAGCGAACAATGGTACAACCATCACCAGTCGGTTTTGAAAGATACATTTAAGACCACAAACCCTATTATTTTTTATGCTAACCATGCCGATTTTCAGCAATCGACTGCAATATCGGGATTAATAGACGTAGGCACTGGCGGAGCTACCGAATCGTTGAAAAGCCGCGTGGTTTTGCCAATAGCACCGAGTTACGCGCAAACCAGCCATGTTTTGGGGCACGAGCTGGTGCATGCATTTCAATACCATATTTTGCTCCGTGGCGATTCGGGAAGCTACAATAACCTACGAAATATACCGCTTTGGATGATTGAAGGCATGGCCGAATACTTTTCGGTTGGATGCATCGATTCTCATACAGCTATGTGGATGCGCGATGCCATTGTGAATGACGATTTTCCGACACTCGCTGAAATGACACAGAGCTATAAATATTTCCCGTATCGTTTCGGACAGTGTTTCTGGGCAATGGTGGGGAATACTTGGGGTGACACTAGCATTGTTAAAATATTTCGAAAAACCGTGAAAGACGGATATAGCGAGGCTTTGAGAGACGTAACTGGACTCAACGAACATGAATTTTCGAAATTTTGGAAGCAAACTTTAACTGATAGTTACCGAAAATATTTGGATATAGCACTTGCACAACCCGTTGGCAAACGAATATTATTTTCGGAAAATGCGGGTGATATAAACATCTCGCCATCAATTAGTCCCGACGGCAAACTTGTTGTATTTCTTTCGGAAAAAAATATGTTTTCGTTCGACTTATATCTTGCTAACGCCGAAACTGGCCAAATTATTCGCAAACTAGCTAGCACAATTGGCCATAGCAATATTGATGCTATAAACTATGTAGAATCGGCTGGTACATGGTCACCAAACGGCAAGCAATTTGCATATACCATTTTCGCCAACGGGCGCAATAAGTTATTGATAGTGAACGTTAAAAATAGAAAAATTGTAGGTGAATACGATATTGAAGGTGTTCCGTCGTTTTCAAATCCGGCTTGGAGTCCAACCGATAATACTATCGCAATTTCGGGCATGGTTGAAGGGCAAACAAACCTCTATCTTTTCGACTTAAAAACACATAAAACCAGTAAGTTAACTCACGATAATTTTGCATATCTTCAGCCAGCATGGTCGAGCGATGGCAAGTTTATTGCGTTTTCGACCGATAAACCGATAAAGCCCACCGATAAAATTGATACAAAAGGAGCAATGAATATTGGCACTATAAATGTGCAACTCGGTAAAATTGAGCTTATTAATGTTTTCGAATCGGCTCGTAACCTCAATCCATTATATTCGGCCGATAATAAATCGATTATATTTCTTTCCAACCGCGATGGATTTCGAAACTTATACCGTTATTCCCTCGATTCGGCAAAGGTGTTTCAGCTAACTAACTATTTTACAGGAATAAGTGGCATTACCGATTTTTCGCCAGCGACTTGTATTGCAAACCAAAACAATAAGCTTTGTTACTCCTATTATTACGGTGGAAAATATTCGATATATTCAGCTTCGTTTGCCGATTTTAAAAGCGTTGAAGTGAACCCTAACAATATAAACTTCGAAGCTGCTACTTTGCCAAAAATAGAGAGAAAGGGATTAAACATAGTAGATAATAATTTAAATAACAATACTTTACGTTCGTTCATGTCGACCGATAGCTTTTCGGTTACCAAATTTCTACCAAAGTTTAAACTCGATTATGTGTCGAACATTAACATGGGCGTTGGTGTTGGCGGCCGACTTGGCTCCGGAATGGCTGGTAGTGCTTATGCCCTATTCTCCGATATTGTTGGCCAGAAACAAGTTTATTCGATGGTGGCTATAAATGGGCAGATATACGATTATGGCGGACAGGTAGCATTTATGAACACAAAGCGCAAAGTAAACTGGGGAGTTTCGGTTTCGCACATTCCGTATTTAATAGGTTTTCAAGGATATAATGCGCACGATTCAATTTCAGTGCCCAACCCAAATACATCACAAACCGTTAATCAAGAAGTAGTTAACTATCCAATATTTGTTCGTAGAATTTTCGAGGATAAACTATCGTTTTTCGGTATGCACCCTATTTCGGTAAGCAAACGTATCGAAATTGGGGTATCTACAGGCTGGTACACATTCCGCGACGAGGTTTGGAATCAATTTTACGACCCCTCTTCGCATAATTATATTAGTAGTTCGCGCGAAAAACTTAAAGCTCCAACTGGTTTTAACGAGCATACATTTAACGCGGCTTATGTTTTCGATAAATCGTATTTTGGAATGACTGGTCCTATGCAAGGCCAACGATTTCGAATTGGCGCCGATAAATTTCTGGGAACATACAACTATTTTGAGGTGTTGATAGATTACCGGAAATATTTTTACATAAAGCCTTACACTTTAGCTATAAGACTGTTACATAACGGGCGTTACGGCACCGATGCCGAATATGAATTAGATGGCGATAATAGCCAAACGGCAAATAATCCGTATGGGCGCAATTATCTTTCCATTGGATACGATTGGTATATAAGAGGTTACAATTATACCACCTTCTACAATTCGAGTAACGCACCAACCGACACTTTAGCAATGAGTTACAACGATTTATTCGGAAGCCGCATTGCAGTAGCGAATGTCGAATTTCGTATCCCGCTAAGCGGGTTGAAACGAATGGCTAAGATAAAATCGAATTTTGTATTTGCCGATTTAGTATTCTTTTGCGATGCTGGCATTGCCTGGACTAAAGAAACCACGCCCAAACCCAAGCTAACACGCAATTACAAAAACGAACGAATACCAGTAATAAGCTTTGGAGCATCGGTTCGAATAAATGTTATGGGATACATGGTTATTGGTCCATACTATGCATTTCCATTGCAGTTTGGACAATTTAAAAAACCTGTGTATGGGCTAACGTTTTGGCCAGGATGGTAATGGTAAATTGCGCTAGGAGAATGATGAGGGAGGTAAGCACCTATTTTAACGGCCAATGTAAATAAATATTTGTGTCGGTATTTTTGATAAAGATTTGTAAATTTGCTTGTGGAAAAAATTGAAAAATATATAATTGGCATTGAGATAGATAAACTGACTAACAGTATAGGAAATGCTTTTAAATTATCGGATACATAAAAGAACCAGATGGCATTGATTTCTTTGTAGATTCAAAACCATTGACAGAGAAGGACAAAAAAGAAATTAGCGAGATAATCGCTTATTATAAATCAACTGGACGAAAGAAAAAAATTGGAAGTCAGTCTCAACATTTCCTCACTCCTTGAATGCTAAAGCCCCAGTTGGACAGGAATATACGCACTTTTTTGCTGCGTGTGTTAATCCATCTTTAATAGTTTTATTAAACGGAACATCAATTCGAACATCGAAACCCCGACCAACGTAGCTTAAGCCGGTTATCTCTTTATTATCTACGGTAATAGCAACACACAACCCACAACGTATACACTTTTCGGGTTCGTAAACAACCGTTTGGTGCTGAAAGTGCTTTGTAAGCAATTTCCGGTCGCCGATAAGGTATTTTTTGCGGTCGGCTTTGTATTCGTCTGCAAAATCGCGAAGTTTGCAATTATCGGCTTTGCGGCAATCGCAATGCATACAGCGCATAGCTTCAATAATGGCTTCATCCTTATTAAATCCTATTAAATATCCGCCTTTGGGCGATAATCGCAAATCGGCAATAGATTCCTTAAGATATTCGTTATATTCCAACGGGTTAAGTTTGTCGAACCGCGAGTTAAAACGTTTCGATGGTTTTTCGAGAGGAAGGCTTTTTAGATAACGGTCGACCGAAATGGCTGTAGCTTTTCCTTGAGCAACGGCACGTACAGCCATTTTTTGCGAACGAATAACGCCTCCACATGCAAAAACGCCAATTTCGGAAGTAGCAAAAGTTCCATCTTCTACCAAAATACCAGTATTATTATATTGAAATTGTGATAGATAGTTCTCAACCGAAATATCGCCAGTAGCAATTATAATAGCATCGAAATTGGGTTTTATGTCAGTCTTAAAAATGTTATTAGTAATAAGCAAATTCAGCCTAAATTCGGCACCATAGCTTCGGATAAGCTCAACTTCTGCATCAATAACATTTCTAGGCAGTTGCTCTTCAGTAATATTATAGCGAACGGCACCTCCAGCGAGTTCATTTTTATCGAATAAAACGCACTGATAGCCAAGTTTAAGAAGATAAAACGCCGAAGCTAATCCGGCAGGACCAGTTCCTATAATTGCAACCTTCTTATTTGTATTAATCAGTTTTACAGGTAATTGATGGTTATTGTTCAATTCATCTTCGGCGGCCACAAACCGCTTTAAATGACAAATGGAAACAGGCTCGTCAATCTGCTTACGCCTACAAGCTTTTTCGCAGGGTGCCGGGCAAATATATCCGAGAATATAAGGTAGCGCAATTTGCTCTTTTACAACACGTAACGATTCGGTAAATTTACCCGAAGCAATAAGTCGGTTCATAAGCGGAATATCCATTCCAGCGGGACATGCAAGGCTGCACGGGGCTTCGCAGTCGCCAACATGGTCGCTAAGTAGCAGTTCCAGAGCTTCCTTGCGGGCTTCCAAAACATCGGGTACGTTGCTTAAAAAATCCATTCCCTCGGTAACAATTAAAGCGCACGACGACAATAAATTACCCGATTTTCTATCCTTTACCAAACACACCATGCACGACGGGCAATTGTCGAATCCCTCCATAAAACACATCGAAGGTATTTTAATGCCAGCAGTTTTAGCGGCATTAAGCACCGTTGTTCCTTCGGGAACGGATATGCTTTTATCGTCTATAGTAATGTTAATCATGTTAGTAAAAAAAATCAAATATAACTGATTATAGATATAATTTGCTGTAAATGCGAGTTAAGAGGTGAACAAAGTGCAAATAAATATTAACATTTAACTTGCAAAAGTCAATTTAATTCGTAACTTGTATGTTATTTTTTATTACGGTGTAATGTAAAAATTTAAGTGATGAATATTTTTGAAAAGCCTAATTCGATTGAGATACAAGGTAATTCTATTACTTATTATAGAGAGGGTAAAGGTGAAGTAATTTTATTTGTGCATGGCATCACAACCTATTCCTTTATATGGAAAAGATTAGTGCCGTATTTTAAAGATAATTATGATATTATTTTAATTGATTTGCTGGGTTGTGGCGATTCCGACAAGCCATCGAATGAGGATTTGTCGTTAAAACGGCAATCTCAAATAATAAAAGAATTTTGCCAAAAACTGGGCATTTCAAAATTTCATATGGTGTGCCACGATGTTGGCGGCGGAATTGGACAGATAAGTGCAGTAAATTTTCCTGATTTTCTGTACGATTTAACTCTTATTAATTCGGTAGCATATAATTTTTGGCCTGTGCAGCCCATAATAGCTATGCGTACACCAATAATACGACAAATAGCAATGGCCTCTCTTGATTTTGGTATGTTTGAGTTAATTGTAAAAAGAGGCTTGTATAATAAAACTCAATTATCAGATGATTTAATGAATCTGTTTTGGAAACCAATGAGAACAACCATTGGCCGTAAGGGTTTTTTACATTTTGCCAAATGCCTCGATAATACTAACCTTACCGAAATAGAAAACGAAATTAAGCAATTGGCAATGCCTGTATTAATAATTCGTGGCGAAGCCGACGTATATCTGAGTGCTTCAATTTCCGAAAAATTACATACCGAGATAAAAAATAGTCAACTTATAAAGATTAAAACCGCCGGTCATTTTATGCAAGAAGATGAACCCGAAAAAATATCAAACTCAATTTTGAATTTTATTAATAAAATATGAAAGGAAACCTGGACCATTATTTAATTGAACTCGAATCGAAGATTCAAATACTTGAGAATGAAAACGAGACTTTATCAGCTAAAGCCGAGGAAAACTTATTATTAAACCGAGCATTCGAGGAAATAAATGTTTTTAATGATATTGACAGTTTATTGTTAAATACACTCGAAAGCATATCAATATTACTAAATATTCAGTTTTTGGGTTTATTTGATTACAAGGACAATAATTTTAAATGCATTAGTAGTTATGCCCTATTTAGTAACAACGATACAGCTGATATTCAAATCTATATCTCAGAAACATTAAAAGTGGATATTGAATCGCTAAATACGTTATTTTTAAACCACACAGATAACAGTTTTACTTTTTATTACCCAAATACCCATTTTATTGCCCATAATGCATTAATTATTTCTCTTGATTCTAAAATTATTAAGAACAGATACTTTGTATTTGTAAATGATAAAAATGAACAGGATTTGGAGAGCAGAATTCACGTATTTGAAAAGATAATTCGAATTATTTCTACTAAACTTGAACGTATATATTTTCAAAATGAATTGGTAAAACTTAATGCTGAGCTTGAGCAAAAAGTTGAATTACGAACCTTTGAACTATATACCCAAAATAGAGAATACTTATCATTAAATGAAGAATACAAATCCATTAATGAAGAACTATTGAAAGCCAAAGAAATGGCGGAAGAGAGCGACCGCTTAAAAACGGCATTTCTTCAAAACATGAGCCACGAAATTCGCACGCCTATGAATGCAATCATGGGTTTTTCGAGTTTGCTGCCTGATAATTTCAACAACAAAGAAAAACTTGAGAATTTCTCCATTATCATTAACCAGCGCTGCAAAGATTTGCTCGAAATAATTAATGACATTCTTGATATTTCTAAAATTGAATCGGGGCAGAATACACTAAACATTGAGGAATGCAATATCAACAACCTTTTTGCAGAACTCAGCTTGTTTTTTAGAGATTATCAGAGCAGAACTAATAAGCAACACATCGATTTAACAGTGCCAGTAACTGTTAATGAATTAATTACAAATATAAAAACCGACAAAGTTAAACTCAAGCAAATATTAATAAATCTCATTAGTAACGCATTTAAATTTACTGTAAAAGGTTCAATACATTGTGGTTGCAAACAAGTGGATAATAAAATTCAATTTTATGTAAGCGATACTGGCATTGGCATTCCAAACGACAAATTTGATTATATATTCGAAAGGTTTGCACAAATAAAGAATTCACCTATACAAAATACTGGTGGCACAGGTTTAGGGCTGCCTATTGTAAAAGGATTGGCAATGTTGTTGGGCGGTCAAGTTTGGCTCGAATCGGAGTGTAATAAAGGTACAACTATCTTTTTTTCAATCAATTATATTTCAGGTAATGAAGCCAGTAAAATTGAAATTAAAAGGCCATAAATGCATGCCGATATAATTGTAAACAAAACAATACTTATTGTTGAAGACGATATATATAATTCAACCTATCTAAGGGAAATTCTAGTAAAACATGTTGCAAATATTTGTGCAGTTAGCAATGGTATAGATGCCATTAAATTTGTACAAAACAATGCTGTTGATATTGTATTAATGAATGTGCGATTGCCAGATATTACTGGATATGAAGCTACAAAAGAGATTTTAAAGTTCAATCCGTCTATTAAAATAATAGCTCAAACCGCTTATGCAGCCAACGATGAGCCTATAAAGGCTCATCGTTTCGGGTGTGTTGATTATATAAGTAAACCAACAAAGAAAGAGCAATTATTAACTATATTAAATAAGTATTTGTAATGGAATTCCCAGCCTACACCAGAGCGGCAATGCTCTCACCTAAAGTAATTACAACTACCACAGCCTGCCAAACCTAGTGTTTAAATTTTAATCGGCAAGTATCTCTTTCATATATTGCTCTGCATCGGCGCCGTATTTATTAAGCAGAAGTTGTAATTGCTCAACAGTTGCAACAGGCAGGTCGGTAAGTTCCGCTACATCGGATAATGCAAATCCCTTGCGCAATGCCTTTAGGGAAGTTTTTAACTTGCCAATTTGTTCACCTTCTATAAGCCCTTCAAGTTTTGCGGTAAAAATGGTGCTTTTATCTTTGCGTAGGTGACCCATAAAAGCCTGATAGTTTTGCTTTTCGGCATCGGTCATATTTTCGTATAACAGGGCTTCTTTAACCTTGCTTAAGCCTTTGGCTTTAAAACTGTCTTCAACGGCCGAGTTTTTTAGCACATACACCCACTCGTCCAAACTATCCTTGGCTACGTCGTTAAAATTATTAACTCGCAATACGTAATATTCAGGAAAAATATTGGCTACGGTGGTATGTGGCATAGCATTTTTTTGTTTTTCCGATAGCTGCAGCACATCGTTGTTGTGCAAACCTATAAATTCGGTAGTACCGTGGTAAACATAATCGTTGCCCTGGCCTAAATCGAAGTAAACAATATTTACCAAATATACTTTTTTTACCTTTATGTATTTGGCGCCTTCTTCAATATATTGCGTTATGGCCTTTCTTGTGCCATAAGCCATTCGCTGAAAATAATCGACTTCGCTATCAACCTGTACTTCAATAATTATAAGCTCTCCTGCGGATGTTTGGGCAAAAACATCAACGCGGTTGTATTTGTCGGTATCGTGCTCTTTGTTGCTTTCCGAATCAACAATGTTATCAATAATAATATCCTGGTTTAGCAGCACACTCAAAAAACCCTCTAAAATATCGTAGTTGGCCTTTTGGCGAAGTAGTTTTTTAAGCGCCCAATCGAAATGTATTATTTTGCGCGGCATATTGTAAGATAATGTTTTTTACAAAAGTAAACAAAAAATTATGTTACAATCTAATTATAACACCTTCTTCGGCCAAATAATTTTTTAAATCGGGTATAGTAATTTCTTTAAAGTGAAATATACTTGCAGCCAATCCAGCATCGGCTTTTCCGAGGGTAAATACGTCTTTAAAATGGTGCATTGCTCCTGCCCCACCCGAGGCTATTATTGGTATTGAAAGTGATTCGGACAGTTTTGCCAGTGCATCGCAAGCAAAGCCAGTTTTTACGCCATCGTGGTTCATCGATGTAAACAAAATTTCGCCTGCACCTCGGCTTTCGGCTTCTTTAGCCCAAGTAAACAGCTCTTTATCAGTGGGTATTCGTCCGCCGTTCATAAAAACCGTCCATTTGCCATTTTCGAGTTTTGCATCAATTGCAACTACAACAAACTGACTACCAAAGCCTTTAGCCATATCGTCGATAAGCATTGGGTTACGAACCAAGGCCGAGTTTATCGAAAGCTTATCACACCCTGCCGACAAAAGTGCATCAGCATCGGCCAATTCGCTTACACCACCGCCAACGGTAAAAGGTATATTAATGTGTTTGGCAATACGTTGCACAAGCTCCACCAATGTTTTTCGTTTTTCGTGCGAGGCGGTAATATCCAAAAACACAAGTTCGTCGGCACCTTGCTGGGCATATAATGCACCCAACTCAACGGGGTCGCCCACATTTTTAATATCTAAAAAGTTTACGCCTTTAACGGTTTGTCCGTCTTTAATGTCGAGGCAGGGAATAATTCGTTTTGCTAGCATGTTTGGTAGTACTAAGTACCAAGTACTGAGTACTTAGTACTGTAAATTATATTTCTCCAATTCCTTTAATGTAATGTTTCCTTCGTATATGGCTTTGCCAATAATGACGGCAAAAATGCCCATTTGGTTAAGTGTACCTATCTCGCTAATAGTGGTTACGCCGCCGCTGGCAATAATATTCAAATTTGGGAAGCGGTTATTTAGTTGATTATACAAATCTAAAGCAGTGCCCTGAAGCATTCCGTCGCGCGAAATATCGGTACAGAGTACATATTTAATGTGTTTCTGTTGATATTCGTCGAAGAAATCGAAAATATCTTTGTCGGTAACATCCATCCATCCGGCAACGGCAATTTTACCATCTTTTGCATCGGCACCTAAAATAATTTTTTCTGATCCATATTTAGCTATCCAACTCTCTAATAACATGGGTTTCGAAATAGCCACGCTGCCAATGGTTGCTTGCGCTGCGCCACAATTAAATACTAGCTCAATATCGGAATCGGTTTTTATGCCACCCCCAAAGTCGACTTTTAGGTTTGTTTTAGTGGCAATTTGCTCAAGAACAGCACTGTTTACAACGTGCTTTTGGCGAGCTCCGTCTAAATCCACCAAATGAAGATACTCGATGCCATGAGCTTCGAACATTTTGGCTACTTCGAGCGGATTTTCGTTATAAACTTTTTTCTGAGCATAATCGCCCTGAGTAAGTCTAACACATTTACCATCAATTAAATCTATTGCCGGAACTATTCTAATCATAACTCAATAAAGTTGTTAAGTATCTGAGCGCCAATGCTTCCGCTTTTTTCGGGGTGAAACTGCGTGGCGTAAAAGTTATTTCGATTAAGGGCTGCGCTAAATGCCTGTGTGTACTTGGTAGTAGCAATGGTATCGTTGCCAACTGTGGCGTAATAGCTGTGTACAAAGTACACGTATTGGTTTTCGAGCGAATTATTGAACAGATTGGTTTTAAGGCTATTGATAGTATTCCAACCCATTTGTGGTACTTTCGAGATATTTTCTTCGCCAGGTTTAGGAACGAAGCGCTTTACCACTTCATCGAAAATGCCAAGACACAGAGTATTACCTTCTTCGGAGTGTTTGCACATAAGTTGTAAGCCAAGGCATATACCAAGTACAGGCTGTTTAAGCGACACTATAACTTGGTCAAGCTTTTGCTCGCGTAGGTATTTCATGGTGTTAAATGCCTCGCCCACGCCTGGGAAAATAACCTTATCGGCCGATGAAATAATATCGGGGTTAGCTGTTATTTCGGGTTGAATGCCTAATCGCTGAAGTGCAAACTCCACCGAACGAATATTGCCAGCGTTATATTTTATTATTACTACATTCATTATAAATTACTTATATCAATTTTAAACAGTAACATGCCCCCAATTTTCGCCTCGTTTTATGCGCGTAACCTGCATTTCGCTAATACAAAACATTTTAGCTATTTTAACTTGCGGTACACCACGTTCCAACATTCCTTTAAGCACTTTAATATCCGATTCCTTTAGCTTACTGGATGTCATAACTTTACGTCGTTTGGGATCGTTAAATAGTTTCGTAAAATATTCGCGATATTGCTTTAATAGAGTTTCGCGGTCGAGCCAAGCAAGATTTGAAACGTGGTTATTTTTAAGGTTTCTATCGAGATGCGTAACGTAGATATGATTTTCCGATGGTCGCTCAATCCAATATTCGGCAACAAGTTTATGCACAAAATAGCGGTGATTAACTTTGTTAATAGTAAACTGTGTTGCCTTAAACCCATTAATTGGAGTGCATTTCAACAGTACGCCATCTTTTTTATTTAGCACAAACGATTTTACACGACCGTAATTGCTAAGTAGATACCTTCCGTTGCTACCAACCACTTCTTTCCACTCCTCATCATCTATTTTTCTGAGTTTTTTTTGTTCAATAATCATTTTTATATATAATTAATTATTAGAATGATATAACTTTTTTAATAAATTGCTTTCTATCTAATAACATAAATTATAATAAACTGTTTCGAATTGATACTTACTTTTTATAAAACAATAACTACCTATATGACAATATATTAAAAATTATTGCTATATATTATTAAGTCTTAGTAATGAGGCTTAAAATACTCACATTCAAATATCTGAAACATGAATGTATGCATGATTAGCCTATCAGGTGTTTACATCATTAACCTGAACAAAGTTAAAAAATATTGATGTGGCTACTTAAATATAGCCACTATACCATAGTTTCACTTTTACCAAGTATAATAAAATCGGTATCTGTAACATCTGTTGTAAGCACCTCAATATTAAAATATTGAAAAATTCGTTTAAGCAAATTCGTATCAAAAACATGATGATGCAAACAGCGATTTTGGAAATTTATCATCGACCTATTCTTAAAAGTATCAAAAGCGCCAGCTAGCGGATCCATTGACAAGTCGTGCAAAGATAGTATTTCGTCCAAATGGGTCAAATCCTGTTCAGTTATAGCATTATTAAAATCATTAATAATATGGTCAAAACTAGTTACTTCGCGTTTGTGGTCGAAATTACTAACCTTATTAGGTAGTACCAAAAGGATTAATCCACCTGGTTTTAGTAATCGCAACCATTCAGCTAAAGCCTTCAAGGGGTTTGCAATGTGCTCTAGATTATTGCACGATAAAACAAAGTCGTATTTATTCGATTCTATACCTTCAAGGTTAACAGCATCGTAAATAAATTGATTTCCTTTTTTTTGTTTCCAATATTTAAATGTTTTACCAGCAACGAGCTTACCTTCCCAAACTGTTGATGAGTTAAAGTTAACACCATCAAGTGATTTGAGTTTTTTATATATGGGTATTTTCAGCTTAAAAAATTCACTCGGTCCTCCAATTTCTAACCCACATTTATTATTAAATAGTACTTGATAAAAACTGTAATTACTAATTCTTTTTTTTGCCTCTTTACTTTTAAAAAGCCTTAATAGTTTAAATAACAAGTATTTAACAGTTTTTTGAATTGCGTAATGGCTATTGCTAGGGTATTGGGCTATTTCAGAAGTATTATTCATATCAATCACTTACATGTTAATTAAAAATTATAGTTCTATTCTTGTAAACCAATATTTTACGTTGTAAATGAGCATATACCGCTCGCGACAGCACTATTTTCTCCAAATCCTGACCGATACGAATGAGATTTTTTATGGTATCGGTATGGCTTATATGAGCTACATCCTGTGCAATTATTGGCCCGGCATCGAGGTCGGTGGTAACGTAATGACTTGTTGCTCCAATAATTTTTACACCTCGCTCGTAAGCCGAATGGTAGGGCTTAGCCCCCGGAAACGCTGGCAAAAACGAGTGATGTATGTTTATTATTTTATTCGGAAATTGCTCAATAAAATTCTCGGAAAGCACTTGCATATAGCGTGCAAGCACAACAAAATTTATGTTATTGTCTTTCAGCAGTTTAATTTCCTGTGCTTCAACATCTTGCTTATTTTTTGCGTCAACCGGAAACAAATGAAATTCGATACCGAATTGTTTGGCTACCGGCTCCATATCGGGGTGATTGCTAATAATGAATGGGATATGCACATTCCATTCACCAGCCTGATAACGAGCAAGCATATCGAACAAGCAATGCGACATTTTCGAAACAAAAAGTGCCATTCGCGGAACTTGATTGGAGAAATAAATATTCCACGTCATTCCATAATGGCTGGCAATTAGGGTATTGAAATAGTCGGCAATTTTTTCCTGAGGAATTGAAAAATGCTCCAAATCCCATTCAATTCGCATAAAAAACTCTTTAGCCTGATTATCAACATGTTGTTCAAGATAAATAATATTTCCATTATTATCACTTAAAAACTTGGTAACCCTGGCCACAATTCCCTTCTGATCGGGACAGTGCATTAAAACAATGGCGGTACTATTATTGGAAGTGTTTGATATCATAAAATTCGTAAGTATCAAGTCGTAAGTCGTAAGGAAATTCTATAAAACTCCTTTTGTTGAAGGTAATACATCGCTAAAAACATCGCGGCGAATTGCGTTTTTAATGGCTCTGGCAAAGGCTTTAAAAATGCCTTCAATTTTATGATGTTCGTTTTCGCCTTCGGCTTTAATATTAAGGTTCATACGAGCGGCATCACTCACCGATTTAAAGAAATGATAAAACATTTCGGTTGGAACATCGCCAATTTTTTCGCGCTTAAATTCAGTTTGCCAAACCAACCAAGACCGACCACCAAAATCGAGGGCTACCTGCGCCAAACAATCGTCCATTGGCAGCACAAAGCCATAACGCTCCATACCGCGCTTGTTGCCAAGTGCCGTAAGCAATGCTTCGCCTAATGCAATGCCTGTGTCTTCAATGGTATGATGTTCGTCGACATGCAAATCGCCTTTGGTAGTTATTGTTAAATTAATGCCCGAATGCCGCGCAATTTGGTCGAGCATGTGATCGAAAAATCCTAATCCAGTTGAAATTTTGGCTTTTCCAGTTCCATCCAAATCAATTTCAACATAAATGTCGGTTTCGGCGGTTTTACGTTGTACAATGGCTTTTCGCTCGGCGGACACCAGAAACGAATAGATTGTATTCCAATCAGATGCAATACAATCACAATAGTCGAGAATTTTTTTATCGGCAATTTCGTTGATATGATCCTCGGAGCTAATAAATATAGCTTTAGCGCCCAAGTTTTTAGCTAATTGTATGTCGGTAAACCTATCGCCAATTACGTACGAATTTGCTAAGTCGTACTCGTCGGTAAAATAACGAGTTAGCATTGCTGTACCAGGTTTTCGGGTAGGTGCATTATCGGAAGGCATCGATTTGTCGATATGTATTTGAGTAAACACAATACCTTCATTTTCAAATGCTTTAAGCATCGTATTATGTGCCAGCCAAAAAGTATCTTCGGGAAACGACGAAGTGCCAAGTCCATCTTGATTTGTAACCATAACAAACTCGAAATCGGTTTTTTGGCGTATGAAAAATAAATTCCTAAACACGCCTTCCAAAAACTCCAATTTCTCGAGCGAATCAACCTGATAATCAACAGGTGGCTCCTTAATTAAGGTTCCGTCGCGATCAATAAATAAAACTCGTTTCTTCATTTTTATTGTTTTATTTTCCAATATTCGCTAACGCCTCAACCAACAATTTATTCTCCTCGGGCGTACCAACGGTAATTCGCAAACAATCGGCACACAAATGCACTTTCGAACGGTCGCGTACAATTATCTGTTTGTCAATTAAATAATCGTAAACTCGTTTTGCTTCAGATATTTTTATTAAAATGAAATTAGCATCCGAAGGATAAATTTTCGAAATAGTTGAAAGTGTCGATAAGTTGGCGATTAATTTTTTGCGTTCTACAAGTATTTCATTAACAGCAGCTTGCATTAAATGCACATTGCTTAATGCTTCAAGAACAACATTCTGGGTTAAACTATTAACGTTATAAGGATATTTAATTCGATTCAATACATCGATAATTTGCTTCGATGCCATGGCAATGCCCATGCGCAAACCAGCCAATCCCCATGCTTTCGAAAATGTTTGAAGTATTACCAAATTGGGAACATTGTTAAGATGCTCAATTAAACTAGGTTTCGACGAAAAATCGATATATGCTTCATCTACAACCAATAAGCCATTAAATTGTTCGGCAAGTTGTAACATTTCGCTAGCATCGAAACTATTAGCCGTTGGGTTATTTGGCGAGCAAAGCATAATTAACTTTGTGTTTTGGGTAATAGCGTCTTTTATCGATTTACTATTTAAAGTGTAATCGTCATTCAACGAAACCTTTACAAAGTTTACCGCATTTGTTTCGGCTGCCACCTGATACATTCCGTAAGATGGATTTATAGAAATAACCTGATCGACATTAGGCTCACAAAAGGCTCTCATTAACAAATCTATAGCTTCGTCGGAACCGTTACCGAGAAATATCTGCTTGGGCTGTACTTTCTTTATTAACGAAAGTTTCTCCTTCACTTTCCACTGTAACGGATCGGGATAACGATTATAAGGCGTATTATACGGATTTTCGTTGGCATCCAAAAAAACACCTTCAGTACCTTTAAACTCGTCGCGTGCCGATGAATAAGGCGTTAAATTTCGGATATTGTTGCGTAAAATAGAATTTATCTCGAACATAGAAAATAGTACTTAGTACCAAGTACTTAGTACTTAGTATTTAATTAATAATTATTTAACCATTGCAATTAATTGCTTTCAAGCGAATGGTGGCTGCATTTTTATGACCTATTAGTTGCTCAGCCTCAGCCATTTTCTCAATTACTGGACCTAAATTTAAAAACCCAGTTTTGCTTAATTGCTGAAACGATATTTTTTTTGTGAAACTATCGAGGTTTACACCGCTATAACTTTTTGCGTAGCCAGCTGTAGGTAGCGCATGATTTGTGCCCGATGCGTAATCGCCAGCACTTTCGGGCGAATAATTGCCTAAAAACACCGATCCGGCATTTATAATTCGCTCGGCAATTTCGGTGGCGTTATTCATTGCAATTATCAAATGCTCAGGTGCATACGAGTTCGAAATATCTATCATTTCGCTAACCGATTGTAAAACAATTGCTTTGCTATTTTCCAGTGCTTTACGTGCAATTTCATTTCGCGGAAGCGCATCTAATTGAATTTCAAGTTCTTTATTTATTGCATCTAAAATTGTTTCGTCGCAGGTAAATAAAATAACCTGACTATCAGCTCCATGCTCGGCTTGAGAAAGCAAATCAGCTGCAACAAAAGCTGGAACACTAGTATTATCGGCCATAATAGCCACTTCCGAAGGCCCTGCAGGCATATCGATTGCAACACCATTCGTAGTTACAATTTGTTTAGCTGCAGTAACATACGAATTACCAGGCCCAAATATTTTTGAAACCTTAGGAACTGTTTCAGTTCCATAAGCCATTGCCGCAATCGATTGAATACCACCTACTTTATAAATTTCGGTTAAACCCAATAAATTGGCAGTATATAGAATTGCAGGATGAACTTTGCCTTCCTTATTTGGAGGTGTACATAAAATAATATTGCTGCAACCTACTAATTTCGCTGGTATTCCGAGCATTAACACCGTCGAAAAAAGTGGCGCGGAACCACCAGGAATATACAAACCAACTGTTTCGATGGCTACACTTTTTTGCCAGCAAAGCACACCTTTTGTGGTTTCAACTACCTGATGAGTAGCCTTTTGAGCCGAATGAAATTTTTCAATATTTTGTTTGGCAATTTCAATGCATTGTTTTAATTCTGCATCAACAAACTGCTCTGCTTCAGCTATTTCCTTCTCCGAAACCCGAAAATTAGACAACGAAACATGATCGAATTTCGATGTGTATCTTCGAACAGCCTCATCGCCATTTATTTTTACATCATTTAACACCTCAGTAACGGCTTGGTTTATTGTGCCATTATCGAGGTTTGGTCGCTTAAGTATTTCGTTCCAATCTTCCTTTTTAGGATATCGAATTGTTTTCATATTGTAAGATGTCGTAAGATGTTAGTACCGAGTACTTAGTAAATAGTACTTAGTACTTAGTAATCGGTACTATATATTTCAAACAATCATTTTTTCAACCGGCATAACCATTATTCCTTCGGCGCCACATTCCTGTAGTTTGTCGATAATTTCCCAAAACTCGTCTTCTTTTAAAACCGAATGTATCGAAACCCAGCCTTCCTTAGCTAATGGCACCACGGTTGGACTTTTCATTCCGGGAATAATTTCCACAATACGCGAAACCTGACTGCTAGGTGCATTCAATACCACATACTTATGCTTTTTGGCTGTTTGTACCGAACTTATCCGGAACAGAAGCTTATCGAGTATTTGTTGCTTTTCGGCCGATAGTTTTATATCGCTAATAATAACTGCTTCCGATTTCATAACAACTTCAACCTCTTTTAAGCCATTGCTAATTAGCGTACTACCCGAACTAACTATATCGAAAATTGAATCGGCTAAGCCAATGCCCGGAGCAATTTCCACTGAGCCGCTAATCTCGTGAATCTCGGCCGTTATATTATTGTCTGTTAAATACTTCTGAAGAATTTTAGGGTACGATGTTGCAATTTTCTTTCCGTTGAAATGACTTATTCCTTTGTAATCGATTGATTTTGCGATTGCTAACGACAATCTGCATCCTGCAAATCCCAGTTTTTTAACCGTTCTAACGGGCGAATTTTTCTCTAAAATAACATTCTCGCCAACAATACCAATATCGGCAACGCCATCGGCAACGTATTGAGGTATGTCGTCGTCGCGCAAAAAAAGTATTTCGATAGGAAAATTTGATGACCTAGCTATTAGCCTCCTGTCGCTGTTATTCAACACTATACCTGCTTCGGAAATTAAAGCTAAAGATTTTTCGCTTAACCTACCCGATTTTTGAATTGCAATTTTTAATTGACTCATATTGTTTATTTTATATTACAAAATGAAAAAGGTCCGCAGGATACTGCAGACCTTTTTTATATTATTGGTACATACATATTCCTGCTAAGTGTTTATAAAACACTATGATGATTGTATTTATGATGTTTATGTATAAGATTCATTTCCATATATCTAAAAATTAAAAAAAGCTTGCCAATATGCAAACCCAACCTCTAACGATTTACTATATCCACATAAAACACAATTAGTTATATTGATGAACCAAATGATGTTTGTTTGCCGACAGTAACTTCATAATCTATTTTTTAAAGACACAAAAGTAAGGGAAATTTAAATATAAACAACTAAAAATTTCAAAAGCAAGTCATTTTATAATCAGTTTATTATAAGCTATTTAAACATCTTTCAAAAGTTTATTTTCCTCTAAGCCTTCTACAGTTTTCGAGAAACTATCGTGCAAAGCCACTAATTTGTTTGTTATTATATGCTTCTCGTCTATCACGAAATTTTCTCCTAAACTATCCATCTTATCTATAACATATTTAATAGTTAATCGATTTATATCCTGTGCTGGTTGAAATGCCGAAATACTTGGTTTACTACATTTTACTTCCGATAAAATACCGCATTTTACTAAATCTTGTAAAATGGCTTGATTCATGCGTATAGGAATGCGTAACTCGTTTGCTAACTCCGACGATGTTAATGGTTTAAGCCCTTCCTCGAAATTTTTTACTACTTTATGCGATAATAGAAGTGCCAAAATTCGTTGCGAGTAATCGCTCATGTGAAGTGTCTCTATTTCAAACTCATACATCTCAATATTTTGAGCAGCGTACGATATTTTAGCTCCGATCAAAATAATTAACCAGCTTAATTGTAACCATACAATAAACAACGGCAATGCCGCAAACCCGCCATAAATAGCGTTATAACTCGATACGCCCACCTGAAAATATATATAGCCCCATTGCGTTAGTTGAAATATGCTGCCAGCAATAACACCTGCAATTAAAGCTGGCTTAAACCGTACCTTCGTATTTGGCATAATCATATACATCAGTACAAATAAGGTAATTATAAGAAAATAAGGAACAATTTTTAAGACTCCCAATAGCAAAGGACTAACTAATCCAAAAATGTGTCCGTGCTCCTTAATAGTTGATAAAGTATTGTATATGTATACATTAGTAGCACTAGCACCTGCAATAAGTATAGGCGACACAAGCATCATTGAAAAATAATCGCTAAATTTACGAACATAAGTACGAGCCCTTTTTACCTGCCAAATTTCGTTAAACGAACTTTCGATATTACTAAAAACCTGCATAACAGTATAAAAAAGCACAGCCAAACCTATACCAGCCACTAAACCGCCCTGTGTGCGCACAAGCATCGATTGGGCAAACGAAATAACCTGATCGATCATTTCCTTGTATTCAACAAAGTTTTTTTGAAGCTCCTGTTCCAAATATTTATCGTATCCAAAACCCTTTGCTATTCCAAAACCCATTGCCAATACGGGTACAACCGACAGAATCGAATACAATGTAAGCGCCGATGCGCGATGTTGAATATCGTCTTCGGTTAAACCTCGAAAGGCTAACGCGAACACTCTCGCAACTTTAATCCAAAAAGCTTTCGACGATGGATAATCGCTAAGCCTAATACTCCACATGCCTTTCGATAAAAACTGAGCCAGATTAACAAGTCTGTTCCACATACCATAACATTTTAGGCAAAGATAATGTAATTAATAGTTCGGTAAATATTTCACAAACCATTCATGAATAAAAATAAATAGAAATAAATAGAAATATTCCTTTATTGTTTGTTTTTCAATATGTTACGAAAAGTAAAAGTGGTAGAATTTGAAAAGATGCCGAACTATTGAATATGGCTTGATAAAAAAATAATTATTCTAGCTTTGTTCGCAAATTGCACCTATGAATATACAAATACTTCATTTACTCGATGGCGCTAAGTCGGCAGAAGGCCTTACGGTGGTTATCGACGTTTTTAGAGCTTTTTCGGTTGCTTGTTATGTTAGCCAGAATGGAGCTAAACAAATTATTCCTGTTGCCGATATTGAGGAAGCTTATCAACTTAAACGCCAAATTGCCAACTCTATTTTAATTGGAGAACGCAACGAGCGTGTACCCGAAGGTTTCGACTACGGAAATTGCCCAACGCATTTGTTAAACATCGATTTTACTGGAAAAACAATAATACACACCACTAGCGCTGGTACACAAGGCCTTATAAATGCATCAAACGCCAGCGAACGCATTACCGGAAGCTTTGTAAATGCACCTGCAATAGTGAGGTATATAAAAATGCAACAACCCGAAACAGTTTCGCTGGTTTGTATGGGATATTCGATGCAACACCCAACAGAGGAGGATACCCTTTGTGCAGAGTATATTAAGGCATGTTTAGAAAATAAACAGCCAAATTTTAACGACATGAAAAATACCATCCGTAATACAAGCGCAAAGCGACTGTTTGCAGCCGAAAATCAGGCTTTTTCGCCATCAACCGACTTCGAGCTTTGCACCAATTTGGGCAAATTTAACTTTATTCTTAAAGTAAAAGAATTAAGCGGAATATTGCAACTAACCAGATTCGATATTTAACGAAGTAAATTACTGCAAATCACTACGTTAAATACCGCAATAATGAGGCAAAAGATTTATCTGCCTACATGAGCATATACAACTTCGTGCATTTTAACAAATCGCTCAGTCCAAAGAACATTGCCATTTATATCCTGATAACTAATCAAATAAACATCGTTTATTAGTTTCGAAAGATCCATATTGTTGAAATCTCGGCACATGTAAACCTTTTCACCTTCTAGGTTAAAAACCTCAGCTCTAATTTGATTTGTGCTCATAGTAGTAAAGTTTAAAATTAATTGTTGTAAAGGCATTCCCAAAAAGCTCGTTTTTATTATCTTTTTGTTCATTGCTTTCGAAAACTAATTTAACGCAATTTTTATCCTCACTATATGACTATTGAATGATTTACCTTATTGATATCGGTGATATATCTCAACGTTTAGTTATTGTTTATATCAAAAAATAGATGTACCTTTGCTGGTTTAAAAATTAAAAAACTACTAACACTAGTTAATCATCTAATTACATACTACTTATGAGTAGTTTTTAAAGGTCTAAATAGCCGATTTTTCTTTCTTTTTCCGAAATGTTTCAAAAAATCAGTTTTCTCTTATTTAATATAAGAGAATATATTTTAATAAAAAAAATAATTTTTGAAACTTTTTTTATTGTTTCATTTTAAAAAAGTTTATCTACGAAAAAATACTTAAACATCAACTTATAACTACATCTCCTTATTTCTTATTCAAGGCAATATCGGTAATGGTTATAACGTTACTTTTGTGAAACGACAAATCGGTAATATGCATCTCAACTTTAATGGTATCGTATGGTAATCTGTTATATACATACGAAAATGAATACTCAACTTTCATCTCTCCTTTTTGCGTTTTGTTCTGTCCGATGCGTTTCATTGCATCGCTATACGGAATAGGAAAAACTGGTGGCGTTAATAACTCCGATGCTTCAAATGGATAATAAACTCCACTTTTCTTATTAAACAATTTCAAAAATATTTTTGAGTAAGTTGTTGTATCTAAGCCATTTGATGGAGTTCTATTATAAGTACTATCATCCGAAAGATTACCATCGCCATCAACAAAACCAATAGTAAGTACCAATGATCTGTATTTAAATCCATCCGAATCCTTATCGACTAATGTATAATTAATAAAATTTATCTCAGGAACATCCGAATACGATTCTGGCTTATCACAGGATGTAATAATAAAGATTAACATACTAATTAACAATACTATATAAGTATTTTGTAAATCAGTAAAACGAAATCGAACGTGTTTTGTAATAGTCGTCATCTATAATATATTATACTTCGGTTATAACCAATTACAAAACTACAATAAAAGTAGAAAGCTTCAAGCCGAAAAGAGATTTATTGAAGTGTTGCAAGTGAATAATCTAAAACGCTAAGGCTTTGTAATTTAATAAGTCGTACAAATGCTTGAACTGCAAAACTTGGCAATCTATAAAAGTATGCTGTCATTCCGACGCAGCTCGGAATGACAATAAATCGCATGACTTATTTTATTACAAAGCCTAAGCATTCCTCTGGAGGTATTTCGAATAAATTAGCCATTGGTTTTATGCAAAAAACAAGTACGTTTGCACAAATTTTAAATAAAAGCGTGAGCCGAAAAAATAATTTTCCTATTATTAGGGAAGCAGAAATAGTTGATATTGCAGCTGAAGGCAAGGCTATTGCCCGCATAAATGGAATTGTAATTTTTGTTCCTTTTGTAGTACCTGGCGATGTGGTTGATTTACAAGTTTCTAAAAAACGTAAAAGCCACATGGAAGCTAAAGTAGTTAATTATCATCGATTATCAAATATAAGGCAAAAGGCTGTTTGCGAGCACTTTGGTGTTTGCGGCGGATGCAAATGGCAAATTCTACCTTATAAGCAACAGCTCCAATATAAACAAACTCAAGTTTCCGATCAGCTTATACGAATTGGCAAACTCGATATTCCCGAAATATTATCTATTGTACCATCTGATAATGAGCTGTTTTATAGAAACAAGCTCGAATATACTTTTTCGGCAAACCGATGGCTAACCAAGGAGGAGATTGACTCGACCGATGATTTTGAGCGACGAGCTTTGGGATTTCACATTCCAGAAATGTTCGACAAAGTACTCGATGTTAATAAATGTTGGCTGCAACGCGACCCATCAAACGCAATTCGCGATGCAGTGAAGAATTTTGCCAAAGCTAAAGGCATGTCATTCTTCGATTTACGCAGCCAGCAGGGATTTCTGCGCAACCTAATAATACGCACAGCCAATACTGGCGAAATAATGGTAATAGTGAGCTTTTTCCGCGACGACGATCTTCACCGAAAAGAACTGCTCGACCACTTAATTTCCTCATTTCCCGAAATAACATCGCTTATGTATGTTATTAATCAGAAAGTTAACGATACAATTACCGATCAGGATATATTGGTGTACAACGGTAAAAATAATATCGTTGAAACAATGGAGGATCTTCAATTTAAAATTGGCCCGAAATCGTTTTTTCAAACCAACTCCAATCAAGCATATAAATTATACAAGATAACTCGCGAACTTGCCGATTTAACTGGCGACGAGATTGTTTACGACTTATATACTGGTACCGGAACTATTGCTAATTTTGTTGCTCACCAATCAAAAAAAGTTGTAGGTATTGAATATGTGCCAGAAGCCATTGAGGATGCGAAGGTTAACTCGAGCATAAACGGAATAACCAATACCGTGTTTTTTGCTGGCGACATAAAAGATGTATTGTGCAAGCAATTTATTGAGCAACAAGGACATCCGGATGTAATTATTCTCGATCCACCACGCGCAGGTATTCACCCCAACGTAATTGAAGCCATACTTTTTACTATGCCGCAACGTATTGTATATGTTAGTTGTAACCCGGCAACGCAAGCACGCGATTTAGCGTTCCTAATTGATTACTACACAATTACAACTGTTCAGCCTGTCGATATGTTCCCGCACACACACCATGTGGAAAACGTAGTGAAATTGGTAAGGAGGTAAGTTTTAGACTGGAGGCTGGAGACTGGAGGCTGGAGGAGCTTCGGCGCGACCAATAAAATTGCGCTTTATAATCTTCTAACTTAACGGTAATGTTGTAATTTGTGATTGATAGAACTGTTCATACTTGATTGATTTTTCTTATATTTGGTAAAAAAAATAAAATGGCTAATCTATATGTAATATCGGGATGTAATGGGGCTGGTAAGACAACTGCTTCTTATACTGTACTTCCTGAGATATTACAGTGTAAGGAGTTTGTAAATGCGGACGAGATTGCCAAAGGATTATCGCCATTTCAACCCGATAAAGTTGCGATTCAAGCTGGTAGATTAATGTTGGATAGGATTTCGGACTTAATAAATCGACAAGTTGATTTTGCATTTGAAACAACTTTATCGACAAAATCATATGTTCAATTAATTAAACGAGCCAAAGCATGCGGATATTATGTTACGCTAATATATTTTTGGCTTAACTTACCTGATTTAGCGGTAGAAAGAGTAAAATTGCGGGTTCTTTCGGGTGGTCATGATATTCCTACAGATGTGATTCATCGGCGTTATCAAGCAGGATTAGCAAATCTCAAAAATCTTTATCAGCCTATTGTTGATTATTGGATGATATTTGATAATTCGGAGCGACCAGAAAGATTTGTAGCTGAAGGATATGGAAGTAATGATATAACAGTTTATATAGAAGAAATTTACAGTAAAATTAATTCATATGGCAAAGGATAGTGCAAACGATTTACGGGATAAAATTTTGCAAGGAGTTAGTTTAGCATATCAGCGGCTGATACATTCAAAACAAAGAGAAAATGCCGAAGTTGCAATTTCTCGTGATGGGAAAATAGTGCGGGTAAAAGCTACTGAATTGAAAAATTAAAAAAACACTTGCTTTTCTCCCGCCGCACCTGCTTCGTTTATAGATTTCTGCAACCCGATAATTGATTAATTAAAAATTAAAACGTACCTTTAATTTAATTAAAATTTTCAAGTGAGTTCCTAAACCGGATAATTCGAAATGTATGTATCGAATCTTTACAAACCGCCGATTACTATCAATAGCAATAATACTAATTGCATCAAACTTATTGATTACAGGCATTTCAATTTTCGTAGTATATAAAAAAGCAATACAATCAGTAGAGGCATCACTAATTGATATTGTTGAGCGACAAAAAACCCTGGTTACCATACTTCACCAGCAAGGAAAAGAAGATGCCGACATTATTCAATTAATACAAACAATGCGAGCCAAACGCTATAGTATTGGCAAAGCCGGAGAGTTTGCTATAGCTCAACAAGTAGGCGATAGTGTTAAGTATTTATTGGCACTTGGTGCAAACCCAAATTTTAAACAAAATATTAACCAATCGCGCGGTTTACCCATGCAATTGGCATTGTCGGGCAAAAACGGATTTGTTAAAGCAAATGACTATCAGGATAATCTTGTTTTTGCGGCATACACTTTTATACCACAACTAAACTGGGGTATTGTTGCAAAAATTCCGGCAACCGAAGTAAATAGGCCTTATTACGAAGCAATTCTTTTAACGTTTTTGATCTCTGTTTTTATAATTGTTATATGTCTGCTGCTTTTTATTCGTTTCTCAAACCCAATTGTTAAAAGCATAATCGAAAGCGAAGAAAAATACCGGCAAGCAATACAAAACGCCCCCTTCCCGATAATGATACATTCCGAAACCGGAAACGTACTGGCAATAAGCCAAGGTTGGTCCGATATTTCAGGTTATGACTTTAACGATATTCCAACCATCGAAAAATGGACTGGAAAGGCTTACGGAGAAAGTAAACAAATCGTCCTCAACGAAATTGATAAACTCTATGCATTAAAAGGACGGAAAGAAGATGGCGAATATACAATTACCTGTAAAGACGGCTCAAAACGCATTTGGGATTTCAGCTCATCATCGCTTGGCCGACTTGCCGATGGACGAAGAGCAGTTATAAGCATGGCAAAAGACGTTACCGAACGTAAACAAAATGAGCAACAACTCCAAGAACAAAAAGAAGAAATTGAAGCCCAAAACAAGGAATACCAACAAATAATAGAAGAACTTCAACTAACCAAAAATAGTTCATTAGAAAACCAGTTGAATTACTTTCAATTGTTCGAGAATATGGAACAAGGCTTCGCCCTGCACGAAATGATTTACGATGAACTCGGCAATCCGGTCGATTATCGTTTTATTCTCATCAACAAAGCATTCGAAAGGTTAACAAACATTAATGCTGCCGATTATATTGGCAAAACAGTAAAAGAAGTATTGCCAAATACCGAAAATACTTGGATAGAAACCTACGGACGAGTTGCGCAAACAGGCGAATCTTTACATTTCGAAAACTACTCCAATGAATTTAAAAAATATTACGATGTAATAGCCTATTCGCCCACCAAAAACCACTTTGCAGTTGTATTTACCGACAATACAGAAAGACGAAATCAAGAAATAATTATCCAACAAAACAACACCCGCTTAAAAATATTGCTTGGCTTAAGCCAAATGGTTGAGTTAGATGCTGACCAAATATTTAATTACGCTCTCGAAAAATCTACAGAACTATGCAATAGTAAAATTGGCTTTCTAGGTTTTCTCAACGAGCAGGAAACCATTGTTACCATTCACGCATGGTCGGATTCGGCAATGGAAATGTGCGAAATAAAAGATAAATACATCGATTTTGAAGTAGCCAAAACCGGAATTTGGGGCGAAGTTATCCGTCAGCGAAAACCACTGATGATAAACGATTTTAAAGCAGATAATCCCCTTAAACGTGGCGTGCCAAAAGATCATGTTGAGATAAATAATTACATGAGCTTGCCAATATTCGATAACGGTAAAATTGTTGCCGTTATTGCTGTTGGCAATAAGCCACAAGACTACAACGAAACCGACATACACGAACTTACCCTATTTGTCGAAGGCGTTTGGAATGTTGTAAAACAACGCAAATACGAAAAAGAACTTATTATTGCCAAAGAAAAAGCAGAAAGTAACGAGGAAAAGATAAAAAACATAATCAATCTTTCGCCCAGCATTATTTCAACGGCTAATCTTAATTCTACCTATTTTGTAAGTGTAAGCCCTGCCGTTACAAGGATACTCGGATATACTATTGAAGAATTTACTTCAATGCCAATAATGGAGCTTATACATCCAGATGATAGGCAAAGAACAATTGATGAAATTGAAATTCAGTTAAAAGGGCAGGAAACCACTTTCTTTGAAAACCGATATTTGTGCAAAAATGGCTCTTATAAATGGTTGGCATGGCATGCAACAAAAGCAGATAAGAATGGAATAGTTATTGCCATTGCCACAGATATTAATGAACGAAAATATGCAGAAATTGAACTCGTTGAAGCCAAAGAACACGCCGAAGAAAGCAAACAAAAATACAAAAGGCTTTTTACAAATATGATGAATGCGTTTGGCCTGCACGAAATGATATTTAATGAAAAAGGCGAACCCATCGATTATATTTTCTTAGAAGTAAACCCAATTTGGGAAAATGTAGTTGGAATAAAAGCCGATAATGTTATTGGTAAAAGAATACGAGAAATAATGCCAGATATCGAACAAAATTGGATAGACAGGTATGGGAGAATTGTTTTAACCGGAATTTCAGAAGAATTTTTTGATTATAATGCAGCAACTCAAAAATATTATAATGTATCCGCATATAAACATGAAGGCAATAAATTTGCAGTTGTTTTTAATGACATTACCGATAAAAAGCAATTTGAATTAGATTTAATGTTAGCCAAAGAAAAAGCCGAAGAAAGCGACCGCCTCAAAACCGCTTTTTTGCAAAACATGAGCCACGAAATACGCACACCAATGAATGCAATCATGGGCTTTTCAGAGTTACTTGTTAGTAATTTTAATAATAAACCAAAACTCGAAAACTTCTCTCACATCATAAACCAACGATGCAACGACCTTTTAGTGATTATTGAAGATATTTTGGATATTGCGAAAATTGAATCAGGTCAATTAAAGGTTACTATTGAAAATTGCAATCTGAATTCCCTTTTTAGCGAATTGCAGTTGTTCTTTGCCGAACAGCAGTTAAAACTTCAAAAACAACATATCCAATTGAGTTTAAAAGCACAATGC
>JANYAP010000193.1 GCA_025361285.1 Bacteroidales bacterium
CTTTGGGCACCAACATCTTGAGTGAGCTGAACATTGGGATTGGGCACTGTCCTCCGCCGGAAAGGTTTGTAATGAAAAGGAAATTAACTGTTTTGTTGAACAATTATACGCCCCACAACAGACAAATACCCGCAAGTCGGGGTTGGGTTCTTTGTAAAAAGTAAACTAATAAATAGAAAATCAATACTTTGCAGGAAATTTATCGGTTAAATCCCGCCCTGCGTGTATTTTCGGAACGTTATAGCCAATGGTAGGACGACACCCGAAACGAAAAAAATTAAAGAATGAATAGCATTAAATTAAACGACATATTACGACTTGACAATCTTAACAATGTGAAGATTCGTTTCAATTTGATGTTCGCTCAAAATTGGAATCCGATAGAACTTTTTAAAAATGGCGACATATCTACAATGCTTGCCGGCCAGTATTGGAATTACAACAAAAACAAATCATACAAAGCAGGACAAATCACGATTGGACTCGTTAAGATAAAGCCGAACGAAGATTTTTGGTTGCTGTTTCATATTGGGCAAGTAACTAAGGACTTGAATATACTAAACGGTGTTGGTTACGAATATCAAGACCTGACCGAATACGAAAAATATGTTGGGCGTTTAATCGTGAAATTCAAGAACAAAGCACAGACAATGATTCGTAATGCAGAATCAGTTATTGACGACTGTTATGTTTCTCAAATTTTACCTGACACTTTTGACAATGACTTATTCCCTGGCTATGAAAAGGTCAATATCTCTTGGGACGAGATGAAACGTGTCTTAGAGAAAGACAACTGGAAAACTGCATTGCAAAATCAAAAAGGTGTTTACCTGCTGACCGACAAATCAAATGGTAAAAAGTATGTTGGTTCAGCTTACGGAGAAAATATGATTTTGGGACGTTGGAGAGCATATATCGCAACTGGACACGGTGGGAACCTTGGACTTAAAAAACTAAACTTTGACCACATAAAACAAAATTTCAAATACTCAATCCTTGACATTTACAAATCGACAACGGACGACCAAACCATAATTGACAGAGAAGTTTGGTGGAAAGAAGTTTTGCAAAGCAGACAATTTGGGTACAATGAAAACTAACGGACGAGAAAGAACCACTGGCTATAACAGCACCTACCCAAAAGGCGGGGTTTCGTGTTCCAAAGACAGTTTTATGGTTAATGGAACATTAGTTTTTCAAATCAAGTTTTGTGGTAAAAGTCCCGCCCTTCGGGTAGCTGCAAACCGTTAGCAGCAAGGTTACAACACAGCCGCCGACAATTTACACCTTGATTTGAAAACGAAAACAAACAAAAAGCACCACCTCGATAAACCAGCCGCACATTACAGCACATTTGCAAGCCCACACGAGCCGACGCTCAAACCAAAGGCTTGCAAAAGAGCTGTAATTTTTCCGCCCGCCGTGCTTCGTTGCAAGTTTCTGCTTACATTTAGCGAACAAAAAACCAGTGATTACAATTAAATGGATCTAAACATATTAAAGCCCCGTAAAGCATTAAACAAGGCGTTTCTGAAAGTTAAAGCCAACAGGAACGACATTGAGTTATTCAAAACCAACCTGATAAGTTTGTTGGATAACATCAACGAATCCGAGAGCGAGGAGTTTCATAAAAACCTCGTTTCTAAATTCCTTACCGATACCTATTACGGCGCAAACCATTTTATTAATACCAAAGGTCGAAACGACCTTGTAATACATAACACCTCCGGTGCCTCCGGCACCGTGGGTGTTATTATTGAGGCTAAGAAGCCAACGAACAAGGCAGAGATGATAAAGGCAGACAACATCAACGCCAAAGCCTTTCACGAACTTGTTTTATACTACCTGCGTGAGCGCATTACCCACAAAAACCTCGAAATTAAATACCTTGTAGCAACCAATATTTACGAGTGGTTTATTTTCGATGCCAACCTTTTTGAGAAAGAGTTTGCACAAAACAAAAACATAGTTAATCAATTTATTGCGTTCGAGGAAGGTCGTCTTTCGGGCAAAAACACCGATTTCTTTTACAAGCAAATTGCCGAACCAGCCATCAACGATATTAAACACGAAATCACTTTTACCCATTTCGATATTCGTGATTACGATAAACCCCTGCGCAATGCCGATAAAAAGGACGATAACGCCCTTATAGCCTTACAAAAACTGCTTTCGCCCGAGCATCTTTTAAAACTTCCGTTTGCCAACGATAGCAACAGCCTCGACAAAACATTTTACACCGAGTTGTTACATATTATCGGGCTAACCGAAACCAAAGACGGCAGCAAAAAGCTCATACAACGCAAAAAGGAAGGCGAGCGTAACGCCGCTTCGCTCATCGAAAGCGCCATTTTCCAGCTCGACAATCTCGATAAAATTTCACGTCTGCCCAAACCATCGCAGTTTGGCGACACCAACGCCGAGCGTTTGTTCAACGTAGCTTTAGAACTGTCCATTACATGGATAAACCGAATACTGTTTCTTAAACTTCTCGAAGCACAATTAATAAAATACCACAAAGGCGATAAATCCTTTGCCTTTCTCAATTCAACCAAAGTCCAGAATTTCGACGACTTAAACAACCTTTTCTTTTCCGTGTTGGCACGTAAGCCAATCGACCGCAATGCCGAGGTTAAAACCCACTTTGCAAAAGTTCCTTATCTCAACAGTTCGTTGTTCGAACCCACCGATATAGAACACGCCTGCCTGTTTATCAGTCAGCTAAAGGACGTAAAACTGCCCCTTCTCACGTCAACCGTAATTAAAGACAATGGCGGACAGAAACGCACCGGCGAATTACTAACCATCGAATATATTTTCGAATTTCTCAACGCTTACGATTTTGCAAGCGAGGGCAGCGAAGAAATTCAGGAAGATAACAAACGCCTTATCAACGCATCCGTTCTTGGGCTTATCTTCGAAAAGATAAACGGTTACAAAGACGGTTCGTTCTTTACCCCCGGTTTCATTACCATGTACATGTGCCGCGAAACCATTCGCCGCGCCGTAGTGCAAAAGTTCAACGAAACCAAAACATGGAACTGCACCGATATAAACGACCTTTACGATAAAATAGACGACAAGGCCGAAGCCAATACAATCGTTAACAGTCTTAAAATTTGCGACCCTGCCGTGGGGTCGGGGCACTTTTTAGTATCGGCGCTCAACGAGATAATTGCCATTAAAAGCGACCTCAAAATTTTAACCGACCGTACCGGAAAACGATTAAAGGAATACGCCGTAGAAGTCGAAAACGACGAACTTATTGTTACCGACGACGACGGCGAACTGTTCGAGTACAACCCCACAAGCAAGGAGAGCCAGCGCATACAGGAAACACTTTTTCACGAAAAGCAGACCATTATCGAAAACTGTCTGTTTGGTGTTGACCTTAACCCCAATTCCGTTAAAATTTGTCGCCTCCGCCTTTGGATTGAACTCCTCAAAAACGCATATTACAAAGCCCCCGATTGCACCGAACTCGAAACCCTTCCGAATATCGACATCAACATTAAATGCGGTAACTCGCTTATTAGCCGTTACGCCCTCGATGCCGATATTAAAAAGGCACTTCGCCGCAGCAAGTGGAGTATCGATAGTTATCGCCTTGCAGTAATGACCTATCGCAACGCACAAAGCAAGGACGAAAAGCACGCTATGGAAAAGCTTATCGCCGAAATTAAAAACGATTTCGAATCCGAAATAGCCTCAAACGACAAACGCATTGTTCGCCTCAGCAAATCTCGTGGCGAGTTGCTTACCCTTACCACGCAAACCACCATGTTCGAGAAAACCAAAGCCGAAAAAGCAACGTGGGACAAACAAGTAAAAACCCTTACCGATACCATATCCAGCCTCGAAACTGAAATTGAAGAAATACGCAGCAACCGCATTTACGAAAACGCTTTCGAATGGCGTTTCGAGTTTCCCGAAGTATTAAACAACGAGGGAGATTTTATTGGCTTTGACGTTATTATTGGGAATCCGCCGTATGGTGCAGGTTTTGACAACCAAGAAAAACTTTTTATAAAGGAAAATTATAAATCATACCAATACAAATATGACAGTTACATATATTTTATTGAATTAGGTATAAAACTATTAAGGAGTAAGGGCTACTTAGAGTTCATTACGCCAATATTGTGGTTATCATTAGATAATTGTTTTTCAATAAGGTCAATTATTGTAAAGGAGAATGATTTGAAAAGAATTTATATTCATGGGGAAGGTGTATTTGAGGAAGCCGTTGTAAATACATGCTCTTTCCAAGTTTATAAATCTATTGCACAAGATGAATTAGAGATAAATTATAAAAACACTTTCAAGTTGGAGAAATCCAAATGGATTTCTAATGATTTATTGCAGATAGAATATCAAATATCACCTGATATAAAAAAAATTATTGAA
>JANYAP010000037.1 GCA_025361285.1 Bacteroidales bacterium
TCGCCAATAGTCATTGTAAGCAAATAGTCGTACTTTGCAGCGGTAGCCGTTAAATTTGAAAATAAACGCGAGTTATACTGGTGATTCCAACGCAATGTACCTGTCATATTGCCGTATTCAATATTGCCATTATCTTTTTGACCCATTTTGTCGCGGCCTGCATAAGCAGAAAGAAATAGGCGGTTGTTATTATTGAACTGATGATTAACCTTCATATTTAAGTCGTAGAAATACAAGGTGGTTTTCTTAATAGCAGTATCGGGTAGCAGAGGAAATAGTATTTTGTCGATATACGTTCGTCTTCCCGAAATTAAAAACGATGTTTTTTCGTTCACTATTGGTCCTTCAACAGTTAATCGGCTTGAAATAAATCCTATACCGCCAGAAGCCGACAATTTCTTGCTGTTACCTTCTTTCATACGCACATCTAATACCGATGACAGGCGTCCGCCGAAGTTTGCAGGAATATCGCCTTTGTATAGTTTTACATCTCGTATGGCATCGTTATTAAACACCGAGAAAAAGCCCATTAAATGAGAAGCATTGTAAACTGTGGCTTCATCCAAAAGTATGAGATTTTGATCCATACCACCGCCACGCACGCTAAAGCCCGATGTACCTTCTGCTGTAGGCAATACGCCAGGTAACAGCTGTAGCACCTTTATTATATCCACTTCGCCCATGAAGGCGGGAATTTTCTTTATCGTTTTCATATCGAGCTTTGCCACACTCATTTCGTTTTTCTTAACATTGGCGTCGGGGCGCTCGGCAGTAATTATTACTTCGCCTATTTGCTTTTGGTCGGGTAATAATTCCACGGTAAGTATTACATTTTTAGTTAAATCGATAGTTTTCGAAACTGTTTGGTAACCTATATATCGAAATTCGACAATGTAACTACTTGGAGCAAGGCTTAATGAGTAAAAACCATATTGGTTGGATGCCGTTGCAGTTTTCAATGCATTTACCGATACTGTTGCACCAATTAATGCCTCGCCATTTTCGGCATCTTTAATATAACCGCTAACTGTAAACCTGCTGGATGGACTTTCGCCAATGGCCGTAACCGTCTGGTTTATAATTACGGACAAAATGACAATAGCAAATAAATTAAATTTTCGTAACATAATGTTGATATATTGTTATTTATGATTTATTATTTTGTGTAGCAAATTTAAGCCCTTTTACATAGCTGAAAAAACTAATAATCGGCGAATAAGGCAAAACAACCGATGAGTATAATCAAATTCTGATTTTTTATTGATGTAATTATCTTAAATATTGGCACTTAAAACACTCATTCCGTAATCTTCTCTTTTGGTTTAAACCAATTACGCGGATTAAGTTTTGTTTTATATTTTGCGTAAAGCTCGCGTCCTAAAACAAATACCGATAAGTAAAAAAGCACTTCCCCCATAATAAGGCACACAGTTGCTATGGTAATTAGCGCTTTGCCTTTATATGGCAATAATGGTAGCGCAAAAAGTACTAACCAAAATACGGTAGATGCTATAAATAGTGATATGCCGAGTGTTTTTCGTTGTTTTGGGGTCATGTTATTTATATTGCTTTAGGTTAACTGATTAGTAATTATTCAATTAAAAGCGCAACTATCGTAAAAATGGCAAAAAGCACGCTGGCAAAGCCATTAACGGTAGCAAAGGCCATATTAACCCTCGATAAATCGTTCGGTTTAACTATAAGGTGTTGATATACAAGCAAACCAATAAATATTGCTGCTCCAATCCAATACAAAATTGCGAAAACGCCCGAAAACCCTGCCACTATTACAAGTGCGGCGCATAATGCGTGAATGGTAATGGAAAGTGAAAGAGCCTTGTGTTTGCCCAAATAAACGGGTATCGACCTTAAATTATGCAGTTTATCGAATGCTTCGTCCTGTAAAGCATACATAATATCGAAACCGCTTACCCAAAAAAGTACAATAAACGAGAAAAGCAATGGTAACCAATTAAACACACCAGTTACAGCCAAATAGGCGCCAATAGGCGCTAGCGATAAGCCCAACCCAAGTATGAAATGGCACAGAAACGTATATTTTTTTGTTAAACTGTAGCCCAAAATTATTAAAAGGGCTACTGGTGCCAAAACAAGCGTAAGGTTGTTTATAAACGCCGTTGTTATTATAAACGCTATGGAGTTGAGCAAAACAAACCTTAGCGCCGAACCAGCTTTTATAATGCCTGCAGGAATTTCGCGCAAAGCCGTTCGCGGATTTTTTCCATCAATTTCGCGGTCGGCGTAACGGTTAAAGCTCATGGCAGCATTTCGGGCAAAAATCATGCATAACACTACCAGTATCAGTGTTTTCCAATTAAAATTGTAACCCAAATGAATGGCTAAAAAGAATCCTATAAATGCAAAAGGCATTGCAAATATTGTATGGCTAAATTTTACAAGTTTGAGGTAGTTTACAGCTTTATCGGTTGTAATTTTTATCATGCAAGATTATTTTGATAAATATGGTAGTTCTCGTCGTCGAAAACCACGAAGGTAACTTGTTCAATGGATGGGTGTTCGGCTAAAAAAGCTTTAACTTCGCTAATTGCAATATAGGCAGCTTCGGCTTTCGGAAAGCGGTATGTACCAGTACTTATACTGGGGAATGCTAAGGAAGTAACTTTATTATCTAAAGCAAGTTGCATTGTTTTTCGGTAGCACGAAGCAAGTAATTCGGCTTCGTTGGCATCGCCACCTTTCCAAATAGGACCTACTGCATGAATAACGTATTTGGCTGGTAAACAGTATCCTTTTGTAAGTTTGGCATTTCCAGCTTCGCAGCCTTTTAATGTGCTACATTCGCGTAGCAAATCGGAACCAGCCGCGCGGTGTATAGCTCCATCAACGCCACCACCACCGAGCAGACTTTTGTTCGCGGCATTTACAATTGCATCAACTTTAAGGGTAGTAATGTCGCCTTTAAATAATTTAATTCGTGGGTCGGTCATACTTATGCTCGTATTTGCGCATCAAGTTCTTTTTTAAGGCCTTGCGCAATATTGCTCATAATTTTGTCAATTTGTGTGTCGGTTAGTGTCTTCTCAAGGTCCTGCAAAACAAAGCTTACCGCATACGATTTTTTACCTTTTTCTATTTTGTCGCCTTCGTAAACATCGAAAAGGTTCACACGTTTTAATAATTTCTTTTCCAATTTGTTGGCCACGGAACGTATTTGGTCGAACTTTATTTCCTTAGTAAGCACCATCGATAAATCGCGGCGCACCTCGGGAAATTTGGGTAGTTCCTCGAAGGTAACTTTATTCGAATTAATAAGCTTCATAACCACATTCCAGTTGAAATCGGCATAGAAAACGGGGGCTTTGATGTCGAATTTCTGAAGAATTTTCCGGCTAATAATGCCTAGCGTAGCAACTTCCTTGGCTTGAAATTTGTGCGTTAAACCTTCCGAAAACATATCGTCTTCAATTTCAATAGTTTCGACCTTGTTGGGATTTAATCCTAATCGCCGCAAAATATTTTCGGTATATGCTTTCAGAAAATAGAAGTTGGAAGGTTGCTCTTTCTCTACCCAGTTTTGCGAAGTTTTTAAACCAGTAATAAATAGCGCAAGATGTTGTTGCTCAGTATATCCTGGCAACACTTGGGTGTTATTTTCCGATTCCTTTTTATAGGTATTTCCAAACTCGTAAAGTTTTAAATCGGCATTGCGTCGGTTGGTGTTGTGTGCAACAGCCTCTAGCCCACCAAACATAAGGGTTTGACGCATACAGTTTAAATCCTGACTTAACGGGTTTAATATATGTACCAAATTATCAGGCTTGTACGTTTCTAAACCGTCGTAGTAACCACTTTTGGTTAGCGAATTGGCAAGTATCTCGTTGAAACCGTTACTACTAAGCCAATCGGAAATAGTATTAACAACCACATCTTTATCGGGCTTGGAGGTATAGCTAAGTGTGCTGTGTACGCTATCGGAAAATTCAACATTGTTGTAACCGTAAATACGAAGTATCTCCTCCACCACGTCGGCAGGTCGCTGAACATCAACTCGATATGGAGACACCGATAGTTTTAAACCTTCGGCTGTTTCCTCGTTAATAGTAATATCGAGACTGGTAAGAATTTTCTTAATCGTTTCGTGATCAATGCATTTACCAATAAGTTTATCGACGTAATTATAGCTTAATTCAACCTCATAGGGCATAACATTACTGGGGTACACATCGGTAATTGGCGATGAAATTGTTCCGCCGCCTATTTCTGTAATAAGCATTGCAGCTCTTTTAAGCGCAAAAACAGGCATATTTGGGTCGGTACCGCGTTCGAAACGAAACGACGATTCGGTATTTAAAAGATGGCGTTTCGAAGTTTTTCGAACATGAACAGGATTAAAATGAGCACTTTCGATAAAAATATTTGTAGTTGTTTCGTTAACACCCGATTCTATTCCACCAAAAACACCAGCAATGCACATTCCGCCGTTGGAGTCGCAAATCATTAAATCGGTTTCCGAAAGCGACCGCTCAATGTTATCGAGGGTTTTAAACTTTGTACCATCGGGCAGGTTTTTTACAATAACCTTGTTGCCAGAAATCTTGTCGGCATCGAAGGCATGAAGCGGCTGTCCAAGCTCGTGAAGTATAAAGTTGGTAATATCCACCACGTTGTTAATTGGGTTTTGTCCAATCGATTTTAAACGGGTCTGAAGCCAATCGGGCGAAGGCTTTACGTTGACTCCCGTAATTGTAACACCTGCATAACGTGGGCATGCATCGGTGTTTTCCACAATTACTTCGGTTATTCGGGTTGTGTTGTCGACCGCAAAATTGGCTACCGAAGGCATAATAGCCTTAGTAGGTTTCTGTAAGTTGAGCACAGCCGCCAGTTCGCGGGCAACGCCATAGTGCGATGCAGCATCAATTCGGTTTGGTGTAAGTCCAATTACGAAAACTGTATCTGTCGAAACTTTGAAATAATCTTTCGCCAACGTACCGATTTTCACCGTTGCATCGAGTACTAAAATGCCGTCGT
This sequence comes from Bacteroidales bacterium, assembly GCA_025361285.1. GTDB lineage: Bacteria > Bacteroidota > Bacteroidia > Bacteroidales > JAAUTT01 > JAAUTT01. Next base: position 5,014 of record JANYAP010000037.1, read on the forward strand.
GGCTAGTTCCAATACCAATTTCATCCTCGGCGCAAATCATGCCTTCCGATACTTCGCCGCGTATTTTAGCCTTCTGTATCTTAAAGTTTTCTGCGCCTTTATATATAGTTGTGCCAACCGTTGCAACAATTACACGTTGCCCTGTAGCCACATTTGGTGCCCCACACACAATCGGCAACAGTTCTGTTGCGCCTATATCTACGGAGGTTACACTTAGTTTGTCGGCGTTTGGGTGTTTTACACAAGTTTTAACTTCTCCAACCACAAAACCTTCCAAACCGCCTTTAATGGTTTCGAAAGTTTCAATGCCTTCAACTTCTAACCCAATGTTTGTGAGGGTTTTGCTAACTTCTTCGGCCGAAATGTTTATGTCGATATATTGTTTTAACCAGTTATATGAGATGTTCATAAGGTGTTTATTTTTAAAAGGTTGTAAAGGTTGTAGAGGTTGTAAAGGTTATAAAGGTTGTAGAGGTTATATAAGTTATAAAGGTTGTAGAGGTTATATAAGTTATAAAGGTTGTAAAGGTTGTAAAGGTTGTAAAGGTTGTAGAGGTTGTAAAGGTTATAAAGGTTGTAGAGGTTATAAAGGTTGTAGAGGTTGTAAAGGTTGTAAAGGTTAAAAAGGTTGTAGAGGTTATATAAGTTATAAAGGTTGTAAAGGTTATAAAGGTTATAAAGGTTGTAAAGGTTAAAAAGGTTAAAAAGGTTAAAAAGGTTGTAGAGGTTATATAAGTTATAAAGGTTGTAAAGGTTGTATAAGTTGTATTGGTTATAAAGGTTGAAACTGCCTCAATTAAGTACTTTTAAGTAAACGTGCCATTCTCAAACTTACTTTTCGGGTTAGACTCAAGATTAGTTGTTGATAAAGGATCATTTATTTTCTTCCAGTTTAATCAATACTTCGGTACATTTTTGCATCTTGCTAATAATTAAATAGTTGAAATACATAGTAACTAGTTAATTATTTTTATATTTCTATGTATTTCAACGTATTACAAACACGTTGAAATTGAATATTTTAAAGTTTACCAAACTATTGTTAGTAGAATTAGCAAAAATATGGATTTTTTCGATATTGGGGAGATGATTTTTTTCATTAAAAAGTTAAAAGTGTAAAAAAAACGTTTAATTTTGCTACTCGAAATCAATTTAAATGTATATACATTAATACTAGCTAATATGATAAATTTGAAACAGTTCGAAGTTTGGTTTGTAACCGGAAGTCAACATTTGTATGGACCAGAAACCCTAAAAACCGTTGCGCAACATTCTCAGGAAATAGCAGCTTTTTTCGATAAATCGGTCAAAATACCTGTAACTATTGTCTTTAAGCCAGTAATGAAAAGCCCCGACGAGATTTTAAATCTATGTATTGAAGCCAATAATGCTCGTAATTGCATAGGTATGGTTACATGGTGCCATACTTTTTCTCCATCTAAAATGTGGATTAATGGCTTGAAGATTCTCCACAAACCTATTCTTCATTTACATACACAATATAATCGCGATATTCCTTGGAGCGAAATGGATATGGATTTCATGAATCTTAACCAGTCGGCTCATGGCGACCGCGAACACGGTTATATTATGACGCGTATGCGCATTAACCGTAAAGTGGTAGTGGGTCATTGGCAGGAAGAAGAAGTTTTGGATAGAATAGGTGTGTGGACTCGTGCTGCTGCTGGTTGGGCCGATTTTCAGAGTATGAAAATCGCACGCTTTGGCGATAATATGCGAGAAGTAGCTGTAACAGAAGGCGATAAAGTTGAAGCGCAAATTCAGTTTGGCCTTTCGGTTAACGGTTATGGAGTTGGCGATTTAGTTAAAGCAGTAAACGACGTTTCCGATGCCGCCATCGATAAACTTGTTAAGGAGTATATCGATGTCTATCAGGTGTCGAGCGATGGCAAACAAGGAGGGGCCTTTTACGAAAATGTGCGTTATCAGGCTCGTATAGAATTGGGTATGACCTACTTCATGGAAAATGGCGGATTTAAATGTTTTACCACAACATTCGAAGACCTTCACGGATTGGCTCAACTTCCGGGCTTGGCTTCGCAACGTTTAATGGCTGCCGGATACGGTTTTGGTGCCGAAGGCGACTGGAAACACGCCGCATTAGTTAGAGCATTAAAAGTTATGGGAACTGGGCTTAATGGCGGATGTTCGTTTATGGAGGATTACACCTACCATTTAAATCCTTCGGGAATGAAAGTTATGGGTGCACACATGCTTGAAGTCTGCCCAAGTATTGCCGATGGAAAATCCAAACTCGAAGTTCATCCTTTGGGGATAGGCGGCAAAGATGCGCCTGCTCGTTTGGTATTTAATGTACCTGCAGGTCCTGCTGTTAACGCAAGTTTAATCGACATGGGTAACCGTTTCCGAATGATTGTGAATTCGGTAGATTGCGTTGTTCCCGAATACGATCTTCCAAAGCTGCCAGTAGCACGTGCATTGTGGATTCCACAACCCGATTTAAAAGTTGGCGCTGCTGCATGGATATTTGCCGGCGGAGCACATCATACCGCATTCAGTCAAGCTATTAATACCGAATATATCGAGGATTTCTCCGAAATGGCTGGCATCGAATTTGTTCATATTGGCAAAGATTGTAACATTCCCGACTTTAAAAAGGAACTAAAATGGAACGAAATGTATTATATGCTTGCTAAAGGATTGTAAATATTGGGTTGTATTCGAAAATCAATTGTAACAACTAAGACCTTGTAATTAAATAAGTTGTATAAATATTGGACTGCAAAACCGTTTACAAAGCAAAATAATTGTTCTTTAAATTGCGCTTAAAAAAAACACGTGTGAAAGCCTTATTTTATAGGGGTTTTACATATTGAATAAAAACTCATTCCGTTTTTTTTGTAAGTATCAGTTGATGAATGCACTACTTATCGACATTTTTTTATATATTTGCACAACAAAAAAATGAAATAATATCATTATTTTTCTACTAAGTATCTATAATTTAATAGAAAACAAGTATATTTGCAGCTTGAAAAAAATATAACATAGATAAATCATTGATAATTAAAGCTTTTAAAAAATGACAAAGGCAGACATTGTAAACGAAATTTCCAAATCGACAGGAATCGAGAAATTAACTGTTCAAAAAACAGTTGAAGCTTTCATGGAAGGTGTAAAAGATTCGCTAGCAAAGGATACGAACGTGTATCTTAGGGGTTTTGGTAGTTTTATCGTAAAAAAGCGTGCTAAAAAAACCGCTCGCAATATTTCGAAAAACACAACCATAATCATTCCTGAGCACTTCATTCCATCGTTCAAACCAGCTAAAACATTTGTTGGTAAAGTTAAAGTTAGCGTAAAATAATTGTTTAAATCGTAAAAAAATATAATCATGCCAAGCGGTAAAAAGAGAAAAAGACATAAAATGGCCACACACAAACGTAAAAAACGTTTGAGAAAAAATAGGCACAAAAAGAAAAAGTAATTGTTCTTATTGGCTACGAATAATGTAAGAAAAACCTAAAGCTCTTTCGGAACTTTAGGTTTCTTACATTTATATAGCATAGTATTAAATACTTCTAGAAAAGTGAAGGAGTTGTGAGTAACGAATTAGTTATTGATGTAACTGCGTCTGAGATTGTTATAGCCTTACTCGAAAATAAACAATTAGTAGAGTTAAATAAGGAAAAAAGCAACCTTCAGTTCTCGGTTGGCGATATTTACCTAGGAAAGGTAAAGAAAATTATGCCCGGCCTTAATGCCGCGTTTGTCGACGTGGGTTATGAAAAGGACGCATTTTTGCATTACCTCGACTTAGGTCCTCAGTTTCAATCATTAAACAAATATTTGAAAAGCGCTCTTAATAGAAAAGGCAAGAATTTGCCTCTTTCGAAAATTAAGAATGAACCCGATATTGACAAAAACGGTAAGATTTCCGACGTGTTAACATCGGGGCAGATAATAATGATTCAAATTGCTAAGGAACCCATATCAACAAAGGGGCCACGGCTTGGTTCCGAGATTTCTATTGCCGGACGTAATTTGGTTTTGATACCTTTTTCTGATAAAGTATCGGTATCGCAAAAAATTGTTTCGCAGGAGGAAAGAACGCGCCTTAAAAAGCTAATACAGAGCATAAAACCGAAAAATTACGGGGTTATTGTGCGAACAGTTGCCGAGGGCAAAAAAGTTGCATTACTCGACGAAGAATTAACATCGTTGGTTTATAAGTGGGAAAATGCTTTCGAAGATATTAAAGGCATTACTCCTCCTAAGTTGATTATTAGCGAATTAAGTCGTACTTCGGCTATTCTTCGCGATATGCTTAACGGCTCGTTTAGCAGTATTACCGTTAACGACGACCATATTTGTAACGAAATAAAGGACTATATTAGTACTATAGCTCCCGAAAAGGAGAAGATAGTTAAGCTTCATACGGGAAGTGTTCCTATTTTCGAGAAGTTTGGTGTTGATAAACAGATAAAAACCTCGTTTGGCAAAACCGTATCGTTCAAAAATGGCGCTTACCTTATAATAGAGCACACCGAGGCGCTGCACGTTATTGATGTGAATAGCGGAAACAGATCGAAAACTGGGTCTAACCAGGAGTCGAACGCTTCGGATGTAAATGTTGCTGCAGCATTCGAAATTGCCCGACAGCTTAAGCTGCGCGATATGGGCGGTATAATAGTTGTCGATTTTATCGATATGCACGATTCGGAGCACAAACAACTTGTGTATGAAAAATTTAAGGAGGCCATGGCTTCCGATCGCGCCAAGCATAATATACTTCCGTTGAGTAAGTTCGGGTTGATGCAGATTACACGGCAACGGGTACGCCCAGAATTAAGCGTACAAACTCTCGAAAAATGCCCTACATGCCGTGGTACTGGCGATATTTCGCCAAACATTGTATTTGAAGAGGAAATATATAATAACATCTCGTTTCTGATTAATAATCAGGCAATGAGCCATATAACAATTAAAGTACACCCTTATGTTGCCTCTTATCTGCTTAAAGGTCTTATTTCTAAGAGGTTGCAATGGTCAATTAAGCTTAAATGTTGGGTTCGTATTGTAGCAGTTCCTTCATATACTTATTTGGAGCATCATTTCTTTTATAAGGATGACGATGAAATTCTGTAAAAAT
>JANYAP010000053.1 GCA_025361285.1 Bacteroidales bacterium
TTTTTTAAGTGATTTTTTGGTGATTTTGACTTTTGGGACTGTTTTAGGATGGTTTTTTAACGAAAAATATTTACATACATGTATTAAATTGGGCAATTTAAATATAAAGGGAAAGTTATGCCTATTTATTTAAATATGAGCCATTTAATACATGTATGTAAATATTTTTCGTTAAAAAACCATCCTAAAACAGTCCCAAAAGTCAAAATCACTTAAAAATCACTTAAAAAAAATGGTCGGCAGCACAAAGAGCTCACCCAAATTATACAATCGCTCAATTTAGGTTAAAGTAAACGGAGCCAATCGAGCCAATATGTTTAAATACTACACACTGTCGGGTTTGATAGTTTTTGGAACGGCATTATTAATTGCAATTGTATTGTCAATTATATCATTACCTTATTTCAATCAACTTATTCAGGCAAATATTAACCTACTGGTTTTGTGTCAAGCAATGTATTTATTGCCTTTTTTATCTTTTTTGGTGTTATTGTTTTTTGTCATAAGTTTTTATCCAGCTTTGCTGTTTTCGGGTATTAATCCGGTAAACCTTTTTAAAGGCAAACTTGGTAAGAGAATTAAACTAAGCAGACTTTCGAAAGTGCTGTTAGTATTTCAGTTTGTGGCAACTATTGTTCTTTTTGCCACTGTAATGCTAATATCTAAGCAAATAAGATTTATGGAAAGCAAAAATCCGGGTTTTAACGCAGATAATCTTATCAATCTCGAAATACACTATTCAATAAAGGATAATAACAGAATAGCAACATTTGCAAACGTACTGCGCGAAAGCCCTAATGTAAAAGGTTTGGCTATGTCCGAAGGCATTCCGTTCGAAATTCATATGCGTATGGGGCAGAGAATTAACGATAAGGATTTGTCGTATATGAAAGTATTGTGCGATACAGCATTTTTGCCACTGCTTGGCGTAAAATTATTGAAAGGACGTATGTTTTTACCGTCCGATAAAGACAGTTATGTTATAACAAATCAGCTTGCTAAAGATTGCGGCTTTAAAGATCCAATGAATCAAAAATTTGGTGGAGGTGTAATTATTGGCGTTGTAAATGACATACATACGCAATCGTTACATGAGTTAAACAAAGGTGTATCATTTACTCAGTTAAGGGGAAATACACCAAACATGACTATTCGCATTGATAGTAAAAACGTTGCAAATACCATAGCATTCATAAAAAAGAAATGGCAACACTTATTTCCAGAACACTCTATTAATTATCAGGTCTATAACGAAATGATTGCACGTCAATATATTAAGGAACAAAATTTGGCAAAGTCGATACTTATCATCACTGTACTAGCTATTTTTCTTTGTTGTTTAGGGTTAATTGGAATAGTAACAAATATCGTTGAAAGCCATACTCGCGAAATCGGCATTCGCAAAGTTAACGATGCCAAAGTATCCGAAATACTCGCAATGCTTAATTTCGACTTCGTAAAATGGGTTGCCATAGCCTTCGTAATTGCTTGCCCCATTGCATATTACGCCATGCAAAAATGGCTTCAAAAATTTGCCTATAAAACCGAGTTAAGCTGGTGGATTTTTGCTGTGGCTGGTTTAACGGCACTTGTAATTACAATGCTAACAGTTAGTTGGCAAAGTTGGCGTGCCGCAACGAGAAATCCGGTTGAGAGTTTGAGGAGTGAGTAAAACAATGTCTGAATCAGGATTTATAGGATGAAAGGATGAATAGGATGAAAGGATGAACATGATGATAAAATCCAGAAAATCGTATAATGAAAAAGCCGAAGTGTAAAAAAATACACTACCTTTGCGCCCTTAAAATTATTAACTAATCGAAAAGAAAAATGCAGGTAATTGAAAATGCTTCAATCGTTTGTCGCAGTATTGGAGAAAAGGATATTTACATCGTTCAGAACGAAAACACAGGAGAATGTATCACCCTCCAAAATTTACAAGGTATTGAATTAGAATTGGGTATGGAAGGTAGAATAGTTTACAACAACTTAACTGAAGCTCAATTGCTTAGTTTCGAACCTGTTATGGAAGAAGAGATGGCTTAATAAGCTACTTATCAACCTACTATAAATATTACAAGCGGTTATTGAATTAAAATTCGATGCCGCTTTTTTTTTCATAGCTAATTAGTCTATAAGAAAACTTTTCTTTATTCACATCATATTATTTTTAAGGTGTTCATGAAATCGCTATCGCTAAGTTGTTACTTTTTTTAGAAAACTTAGCCGAAGGCGGTTTCATGAGCGAAAGCGAATAAAAAAGTAACAAGAAAAATATTTAAACCTTACTATAAATACTGACTTACAACTATGTTATTGACATTTTAATGAGTTTTCTTAGTAACACTAATTACTTCTCAATTTGTGGAAAAGCTCTACGAAAAAAAGACGAAAAATAATATAAGTATATGTAATGTCAATATAATCAATACATTGTAATTGCACAGTAATTTTTGGCATAACTTTCGAGGTACGTCTTATATAATTAAAAACACTATTTTATGAAAACAATTTTTTATGTATTTGCTCTAGCAACAGTTTTCACTTTCGGTTGTAACCAGAAAGAGAAACAAGAAATAGCAAGATTAACAGTTGAAAATCAGGCGCTTCAGTCGCAATCTCTTGTTAAGGATTCGTCGATTAACGATATCCTTCAATCGATGAATTCGATAGAAGAAAACCTGTCGGTAATTAAAGAAAAGGAGTCGGTTATTTCGGTAAAATCGGCGGGCAATACCGATATGTCGCCCGATGTTAGATCTCGTATCAACGAAGATATAAAGGTAATTAACGAGTTGATGGCGAAAAACAAGAAGGACATCAGTCGTTTACGCAGGCAACTAAAGGATTCGAACATCAAAATCGAAGAATTTCAGAAAATGATTGATGCGTTAAATGCGCAACTACTTGAAAGAGACACGCAAATAGCATCGCTGAAAGACGACCTTGCAAAATTGCACTTTTCAATCGAAACGCTTAGCGCATCGATGGACACACTTAAAGGTGAAAAAGTTAAGTTGCAAGCAAATGTTCAGGAAAAAGTAAATAACCTTAACACAGCGTATTACATTACAGGAACTAAAAAGCAACTAATTGCCGATAAGATTATTGCAAAAACTGGTGGATTTATTGGGATTGGCAAAACAAACCAGTTGAATCAGAACTTCAACGAATCGAAGTTTACAAAGGTTGATATACGCAATTTCGAAGAGATAGCAATTAACAGTAAAAAATATCAGCTAGTTACCTCACATCCATCGAATTCGTTTCAGGTTGAAACAAATAAAAATGATATTGTTGAGAAAATAAAAATTACCGATCCCGACAAATTTTGGAGTGCATCAAAATACATGGTTATTGTTATTAATTAACTAGTTAACCTATATTTTTAACATTCGTACTTTAGGCTGTAGGCTTTGGGCTGTAGGCTGTAGCAGGAAGGTTAAACGATAAATAAATTCAAATTTGCGTAAAAAGCACGTTTTTATTGGTTGTAACGAAGTTCCTACAGCCTAAAGTCAAGGGTCTAAAGCCTATTTATAAGATACAATAACGAAGGCTGCCAATGGTGGCCTTCGTTATTTATTGTAATAATCTTATCTTTACCACATTATAAAACTACACGATGCATAAGGGTTGGAATAATGCGTTGAAACGAAAAATTGCAATTAGCTACTTTCTAATTTTCGTGGCTACTGGAGTTGCTTTCATTTTATTATACAATGGCATTCAGAACATTATAACACTCGACAAGGTAAATTCGGCACCAAACGCCAAGCTTCACCAAATTTATAAACTACTATCCCTTGTTTATAAAGCCGAAAACGAGGCGCGTACCTTTTTTCTGTCGAATAATAATACCGCTTTCGCGAAACATATTTCTACACTCAACGAAATAAGCTTAAACATAGATACACTCAATTTGTTATGCGTTTCAAGCCCCAATCAATTAAAAAACCTTAATACTTTACGAGAGTTGCTAGCCCTTAATCGAAATATAATTAAAAGGCTCAGTAACTTGAATTTAAAAGAACAGAACGATCTGTTGTATTCCAGAGCTTTAAATGAAGCCTATTTGCAAGCCTTTGATCTTCAAACAGATTCTAAGATTATTAAACGGGAAACTATTATACAGCACGATTCGGTTATTAACGTTACCAATAAAAGAAATTTTTTCCAAAAAGTTATAGGTATTTTTTCGACCAACAAAAACGAAATTAAATCAACGGTAAAGATTAGTTATGAGAACGTTGCACACTTCGACACTATTCACACCCCCACGCCTACCGATAGCATTGTAAAAACAATAGAAAATACCTTAGGAAATTTAAAAAATAGGCAGAAAGATATTCAGGAACAGTCGATTAGTCGCGAAAGCAAATTGCTTCACAACAATAGGCAACTTTTGGAACAAATACGCGAAATAGTTACTTCGCTCGAATCGGATGAAGTTAAAAAGTATTCCGATGTGTTAACGCAGTCGTCCAACGTGTTACAAAAAACTACGAAAGGAGCAATTTTGCTGGCCATAGTTTCCATTTTGGTAATGATTTTTTTTATTTTTCTAATTTTTAGAGATATATCTAGTAGCCGTAAACACCAACAAGCCTTACAGTTAGCAAAGCAAAATGCCGAAGATTTAGCTAAAGCCAAAGAACAATTTTTGGCAAATATGAGCCACGAAATTCGAACTCCATTGGGCTCAATAATTGGATTTACAAGTCTTCTTCAAAAGACACAACTAGAACCAGCTCAAAAACAACACGTTATCATTATTGAAAAATCGTCGGAGCATTTATTGAGTTTGGTTAACGATATTTTGGACTTATCGAAAATGGAAGCTGGTAAATTATTGCTCGAAAAAACTGCGTTTAACTTAGCCGATTTGGTTAAGGAAGTTGCAGATAGCCTGAGCATTAAAACAAAGGAGAAAGGTCTGCAATTATTGGTGGAAATTCCAGCGCATGCGAACAAACAATTAATTGGCGATCCATATCGTATTCGGCAGGTAATACTCAATATTTTGAGCAATGCCATAAAGTTTACCGAGAAGGGAAGTATAACAATATCAGTCGATTTGCGACTTCTTTACGAAAAATACCGAGCTGAAATTTGCATTATCGATACTGGTATTGGAATTCCATTAGAGAAACAAAAGGAAATATTCGAGGAGTTTTCGCAGGCTGATACCAGAATTACCCGAAAATACGGAGGAACTGGTCTGGGCCTTTCCATAGCCCGAAAGTTAACTGAAATGCATGGCGGTAAAATTTCTCTCGAAAGTGCCTTGGGTAGTGGTAGTAAGTTTACTGTTAGATTGTTGCTCGAAAAATTCGATATAAACACTAATTCACCCTCCGATATTCAACATGCTTATAATAAAGTTATTCCCAATAATTTTAACGATATTTTGAAAAAATGCAAAGTGTTAGTTGTTGAGGACGACGAAGTTACTGAACTACTTTTATCGATGTTGTTTAAAAATGCCAATATAAATGGAATTGTAGCAAAAACTGGCCTCATTGCTCTTCAATTACTTGAAAATGAATTATATGATGTTGTTTTTACCGATATTCAAATGCCAACAATGAGTGGCATCGATTTACTTAACGCAATTCGTTCGCATAACCGCGATAGTATTCGAAATATTCCGGTTATTGCACTTACAGCTAACATATTAGCTAAAAAAAGTTTGCTTGAACAAGGTTTTACGGGCTTTCTTTCCAAACCTTTTCGCGAAAGCGAATTGTTTGATGCAATTTATGTAGCTGTAGCAAATAAAACAGTTAATGCGCAACAACCAACAGAAACTGAGGTTGACAATTTAGCACAACAATTGTATTCATTTACCGACATAATGCAATTTTCGGGTAACGATATGGATGCATTAAAGCTTATAGTTAAAGCCTTTGTGGTTAATTCGCGCAAAACAATTTTGGAAATGAAGGAGTTTATTGAACAACGCAATCTCGAAGGAGCATCGGCAAGAGCGCACCGACTATTGCCCACTTTTCGTCAATTTAAGTTGCACAAAGTAATTTATGATTTGGAAAAGCTTGAGCGATACAAAGATATAGAACTATCAGATAACGAATTTAAAACAATTGCCGAAAGAGTTATACCAAATACCGAAGAATTGCTTCAAATAGTAGGATCCGACTCGTTACTTGCTGGTTAATAAGCCAAACCTTAGGTAGTGTAATTAAATAAGTTGTACAAACGTTTTATCAGCAAAACTCTCCACGAAGGCAATCCCTAAAAGTATGCTGTCATTCCAACGTAGGTCGTAACTTAACAAGGGTAAGTTATTACTATCGAACGTTCGTTTGAGATCCCGACCTACGTCGGGATGACATCGCCACCACTGCAATTCTACCCACGTCGGGATGACATTAAATAGCAGGACTTATTAAATTACTATGTTACATAAATTCGCGTAATTCGTTGACAAAATTATATTGTTTGCAGATTTTAGGTATATTGCATTAAAAATATCACCTATTAACTATGTCGTCGTCAGGCTCATTCCATAAAAGTTTAAATCTGTTCGATTCCACTGCATTGGTTATGGGGTCGATGATAGGCTCAGGCATTTTTATAGTGTCGGCCGATATTGCCCGCCATACCGGTTCGGCAGGATGGTTGCTGCTTGTTTGGGCTATTACGGGCATAATGACTGTTTTTGCGGCTCTTAGCTATGGCGAACTAGCAGGAGTGATGCCCAAGGCTGGTGGCACTTATGTTTATCTTCGCGAAGCTTACTCACCACTATTCGGCTTCCTTTACGGATGGACTCTTTTTCTTGTTATTCAATGTGGTACAATTGCCGCGGTAGCAATGGCTTTTGCTAAATATTTGGGTGTTCTTTTCCCATGGATTTCGGAGGATAACTTGTTTTTTCAATTAGGCTCCGTAAAAATTAATTTTGCTCAACTAATTGCTATATTGTCCATTATGCTATTAACATGGATAAATAACAGAGGTGTTGAGCAAGGTAAAAAAATCCAAAACGTTTTCACATATTCTAAAATACTAATCCTACTGCTGATTATTGTTGTTGGGTTCGCCTTCTCCAATGGTTGGCAAACAAAATCGTGGTGGGATTCGTCGAAAACCATTTCCGACCTACACATGCCTCTCGAAGGAATAATATTAATGGTAGCCTTAGGAATTTCCATGGTTGGCTCGCTTTTCTCGTCCGATGCTTGGTACAACATAACCTTCGCTTCGTCGGAAGTTATAAACCCTAAGCGTAACATACCTCGAAGCCTCTTTCTGGGGACTCTAATAGTGGCGGTATTGTATTTTTTGGTTAATTTAGTTTATATTAAAATACTTCCGGTATCGGGCGAATTGAATGGCTTAACAATTATGGATCAAGGTATTCAATACGCTTCGGAAGACAGGGTGGCTGCAGCTGCAATGAACCAAATATTAGGCCGCTCGGCCGAAATTATTATGGCTCTGGTAGTTGTAATTTCAACTTTTGGTTGTAATAACGGCATTATCCTATCGGGAGCTCGTGTTTATTATGCTATGGCTTGCGATGGGCTATTCTTTAATAAAGTTACTAAATTAAATAGATTTGGAGTGCCAGGTGTAGGCTTGTGGGTGCAAGCTATTTGGAGTACTGTACTTTGTTTATCGGGAACATACAGTCAACTACTCGATTATGTAATTTTTGCAGCCCTTATTTTCAATATACTAGTAATTATGTCCGTTTTTGTGCTTCGCTATAAACGACCCGATTTGGAACGCCCTTATAAAACAATAGGTTACCCCGTAATACCGGCTATTTATATTGTTTTGTGTGTATTTATAGAAATTGTGTTACTTATATACAAACCTACTTACACTTGGCCTGGGCTTATTATAGTTTTGGCAGGCGTGCCAATTTATTATCTATGGAAATACCATCATCAAATTTTACGATGGGCTGGAATTAAAAATCATGAAACAGATAAGGTGAGAAACCAAATGCCTGAAGCAGATTAGGAATCACCCACCCATTAGTTGGTAATCAGTAATTTATTAGAGTTTGAACGAAAACAATATTTGTTGAAACATTACCTTATTCCGACCTTTTTCGTTTTGGAAATAGGTGAATATGAGGGCGTTTAATGGTTATATGAGTGTTCCGTAATCGTCGAAGCCAGTATAAAGGGTCGTAAGTACTTATATGCCTTTCTACCTTGGCGTCGTATATATCGTTGATAGTAACCATAATAGCAGTCTCTTCCACTTCTCCAAAATGATTATTTATTGCCGTTCCAAACACCTTCATTGTAGGCGACAAATTCATGTACGAATTTATAAGTGGTGGAATAAATTCGCCCAGTTTTCGAATTGTTTTCGATAGTACTTTGTAATCCTCCTTGTAATCGTCGTAATGAAATACTTTGGCTAGCTCGTCCTTATTCATGTGTGTTTCCATGGGTATAATTGGCGAAACTAAATTTTCGTGGTCGGAGAAATGCTTTTCGAGAAAATATAATAAATGGTTTCGGGCGTTTGCGTTATAGCTTTGATACATAGTTACTTTACCGAAAAAGTATTTCTTTTCCGGATTGTCAACAATAATTGCACCCAAGCCGTCCCACAAATTATCGAGCGCATATAATCCTTTACGTTTAAGGCTAGTTGATTGATATGCAGGCTGAACGAACGATCGCCCAAGTTCAATCATATCTTGCAAATAACCTTGTTTAAATTCCTCGGAAAAGTTAAATAACTCCGATGTAGATAGTTGCACATTTCCATTTGCATTAACAGTGTTTTCGTCGCATATTTTAAACCGATAACCACCAAGTATCTGATTAGCATCGGGATCCCAAACAATAAGCTGCTTGTAGCAATTTTCGCAAGTGTCGAAATCGTCAATATCCATTTCATCGCCAGTACCACCGCTTGCATGCCGAAACGACTCCTCCCTTAAACGACCAATTTCGCGAAGTAAGTTGGGAGAATTGTGCGCATCAAAAATATAAAGCAAATTGCCGCCATTGTTAGTGTTGCGAATAAATTTATCGGCTGTTAATTCCTTCAAAAGTAATTCGGTAGCTACCGGAGGAATAATATTTGATGTTGAATGTTTCTTCACTTCTATGTGGTTACTGGTTGGTTAAGTAAATATACAAAAATATCTAAAAGTTTGCAATGTTGCGGCATTTTTTCATACATTAAATTTTCATGGAATATACCGCGTTTCGAACGTGTAAAATCCAATCCGATATCGATTTACTATTGTCGAAAAGCGTGTAAGGAATAGGCTTTCCATAAACTAATTTAAGCGTTTTGTTCTGTTGATTGTACATTTCGTCGATCAAATACAACATTTCTATATTAGCCTTAATACCAATACTTTTGCGAATATTTGCCAAGTTATAAAAAAACGCGCTGTTTTTTCCGCTAAAATAAATAGGAATTATATCTCGTTGATATTTAATTGCTTTAGTAATAAAACTCTTGTGCCATGGTAGGTCGGTAATCTCTCCATTTATTTTTCGCGAACACAGCCCAGCAGGAAAGTAAAGAATTTGATCATCCGATCGGTAAGCTTCGTCGATGCGTCGCGCATACTCAACGCTTTGCTTTCCATGCTTATTAACAGGAACAAATACGGGTTCGAGGTTTTTAACGTTAAGAAGCAAGTCGTTAACAACAAATTTTATTTTGGGAAAATATTTGCCCGTTTCGTTCATCAAAACCAGCCCATCCAAGCCTCCAAGTGGGTGATTGCTAGCAAAAATGTAACGTCCATTTTTAGGGATATTTTCAGTATTTGCCGATTGGTATTTAATTCCCATATCGCGCAAAACGCCACTAACAAAATCGAGTCCCAATTTATCTATGTTATTGTTAATGGCTGCATTAAGCTCATCCTGATGTGCAATCCGTTTCAGATAATTTATTGAAAAGAAAGGCAGTAGCTTGTAAAGTTTAGGATTTTTTGTCCGTAAAACTTCATCGATATCAATGAACTTATTTTCAGCAGTTAAGCTCATTTGCTTATATTTTTTAAGTTTACTGTTATTTTTAAAGAGCTGTAAAGATAATGCTTATATGTTTAATCAGTTATTCTCCTCGGTTATCAAATCGAGAAATGTTTTTTCGGCAGTATTTACCCAATTTGTAAATGTACGGTCGGTATTGTCGAATTTAGGGATAAACTCAAGTAATTGATTCAAATCGAATCTGTTGCAACTAATACCTGCACCTGCTCGTATTGCGTCTATCGAATTACTTTTTTGTTCGTAATGACCCGCTGTGGGCACCATCAAAATTGGCTTGCGAAGGTACATTGCTTCGCAAATAGATTCGAAGCCGGCTGTGCTAGCATATCCTTTACAACCTTTCATATACAACAGAAATTTAAAATCGTTAATCCGATGAAAATGAAGGTTTGGCTGTATTTCAATATCGTCATCGGCGTCCTTTTTATCCCAAAAAAAATGCGTAACCTGTTTGGGATTCGAATTGTGCCATTGAACTATTTCCTCGGCATATCCAGCATTTAGCATATAACCGAGTATATAATTGTCGTTATCGGGCGTTATTTCAAGCACTTCTTTCCGAAGCAATGGAGGCACTACAAAAAGCCTTTTATTAGGTATATTAGGCATTGAAGTAAAGGACAGCGCAAATTGTTTTTTGGCTTTAAGTGATGTAAGCCAAGTATTTAATTTAAGCATCCAGCGCTGAGTAATTTGATTACTCGGAAAAACAAAATGAGGATGGAAAAGTAAAAGCTGATGCCCAATGCAGATGTGTGGCGGTTTTGGCTTGTATAGGGCATAGGTTAAACCACCTATTAATTCGTAAAAATTAATAACTGCATCGGGCTTTGTTTCCTTTATTCGTGCGTTAATAAATGAAATGCTTTTAAAATATCTGCCCGACCGTTTTAGGTTGTAAACTATTGATCTGAAAACCATTATCCCTTTATTGTTGCTCGAACGTAAAAAATTAGGGCTTTGGTATGTATAAACTGGGGCGTGGATTTTTTGACTGAAAAATGCCGGAATTTCTCTTTGTTCGCTTTTACCAACTAATACTTCAATTACACGGTGCCCATTTCGTGTAAGAATATCGTGCAGAGAAATGGCCTGTGTCATATGTCCACGCCCCTCGCCTTGCACTATAAAGAGAAAAGTCATATTTATAAATGAGTTAAAATTACATCCATCAAAACCACAAAAAAAACTATTAAAATAGCAGTCGAACCTTTTAAATTATTGCTCCTCCTTTAACAAATCGGAATAATAAACAATTTTCCATACGCCATTAAAGTCCTCAACTAGAGCTGATAGCGACTCAACCCAGTCGCCTGAATTCATATACACAATATCGCCGTACAAAGAAATTACAGGCTGATGGATGTGTCCGCAAATTACACCGTCGCACCCCTTGTTTTTAGCAAGCTTTACCAATTCTAACTCGTAATCGGAGATATATGCCACGGCCGACTTCACCTTTTGCTTAATAGCTTTAGATAATGAATAGTAAGGCAACCCCTTACGCACTCGGTAAACATTATACATCTTATTTATCCATAGAAGAATAGTATAACCAAAATCGCCAAGTTTAGCTAACCATCTAAAATTTAAAGTTATAGAATCGAAGATATCGCCATGAATAACATAGTATTTTTTGTTATTGCTTTCAATAATATGACTTTTTACAATCGATATTTCTCCAAATACAATAGGCATAATGTTATCGAGAAAATCGTCGTGGTTTCCACGAAGATAAACCACTTTTGTATTCTTTTTCTCCATCATTTTTAAAACTACTCTAAAAAAACGAGTATGCTTTTTTTGCCATATACTTCCCTTTTTAAGCTGCCACCCATCAATAATATCGCCATTAAGTATAAGATTATCGCAAGTGTTACTTTTCAGAAAACGAACTACTTCCTTGGCGGCCGAATTTCTTGTACCTAAATGAATATCAGACAGTACAATGGTTTTAAAATGATTTTTTTGTAACATTCTTTTTTTCGATAAAGGTAGATAAATGATATAAGGTTGATTATTAACTTAATGTTAACAAATAGTTAATATATGGATTTGAAAATGTGTTAAATATTAAAGTTTTGATTAATAAACTGTATATATTGCTAATAATAAGGCTACTATTGCTATATCGATTGTTTTAAAAAATTCTTGAACCAAAAGCCCGAATCCTTAATTGTGCGCTTTTGGGTTTCGAAATCGTTATAAACCATTCCAAATCGTGGTCTATATCCGAAACTCCATTCAAAGTTATCGATAAATGTCCAAGCAAAATATCCTGTAACATTTACTCCATCCTTCTTAGCTTGTAAAATGAACTTCAAATAATTTTCAATATACGTAATTCTTTTAATATCAGCAACTTTATCATTAAGCACCTCATCTTTAAATGCTGCGCCATTCTCGGTTATTATAATTTCCTTTATTGGGTATTTTGCAAACTGTTTAATAATTTTATATATTCCTTCGGGGTAAACCTCCCAGCCCATCTCGGTAAACTCTGCATTGTCATTGTTGGGTTTAACCCTATTTGCCCATATGTATGGCACAATACCTGGCTTAATTATTAGCCTAAAATAGTTTTGTAACCCAATAAAGTCGAAGTCGAATATTAGTTTTTGGGCATCGCCAGGCTTAATGTACTTTTCAATTTTTTTCAGAAGTGGTAATTCTTCCATCGGATATCCCATTCCAAGAGTAGGTTCGATAAAAAGCCTGTTTAATAAGACATCCATGCGTTTAACAGCGCGTTTGTGGCAATCGGTATTTCTACTAGGTTCGATGTACGAACAGGACAATGCCGTGCCAATATGCGCATTTGGCAAATGTTTGCGAATTATTCTACCACCTTCCGCCTGGCACATCATGGCATGATGCACGGAAGCTAAAAAACTGTTAATACCCCTGCGTCCGGGAGCATGCATACCAGTAAAATAGCCAAGAGTGGTGAATGCAGCTGGTTCATTCAAAACTATCCAATGTTTAATGCGAGCACCGAATAGTTTAACGCATACATTCACATAATTCGAAAACCAATCTAAAATATCGCGGTTAGTCCATCCACCTTTATCTTCAAGTATTTGAGGCAAATCCCAGTGATATAGCGTTACCCATGGCTCAATACCTAATTGTAAACATTTGTCGATTACCTTATTATAAAACTCAACTCCCTTTTCATTAATATCACCTACACCATCGGGCAATATGCGCGGCCATGAAATTGAAAGGCGAAAGTTGTTAACATTTAGGCTTTTAAGTAATTCCAGATCTTCGTCATAGTTATGATAAAAATCGCATGAAACTGAAGCATTTGAATAGTCGGAAATCTTTCCTCGTTTCTTTTCGAATCTATTCCAGATGTTTTCACTTTTGCCATCAATATTCGAAGCACCTTCGGTTTGGTGTGCCGATGTAGTAACTCCCCAAAAAAACGAATGTCCAAAAAGTTTTTTAGAAAATTCATTTTTGTCAAGTAATATACTCGAAAACAACGAATTACAATATGGCAGTACAGCTCCCAACCCAACAAGTTTCAAAAAATCGATACGTTTCATGTGTTTATAATATTGTTTATTTGCCAGATGGAACATCCATAGTTAATCATTCCCTTGTGTGAGAATTAATTCTCATGGATGTTTCATACACTTAAACAAAGTGGTGCCAAATATACTGCTTATATGTTTTAATCGATTACTTTTGTGAAAAACTACTACATTGTTAACTATTAGTTTACAGAACATTGAGGCAATAAGGTTCATTTTCAGGCAAGTTTTTACCGAAGGAAATAAGTCCGATAGAGCATTTGAAGATTTCTACCGAAAAAACAATATTGCCGAGCGCGATAAGGCTGTTATTACCAGCGAAGTATATTCGTTGTTGCGCAATTGGAGATATTTGCACGAAATACAGCAACTTTTAGAAATTTCGGTGAAGGACGAGTTTTACCTTCTCTACGAAATTCACTGCATTATTCATGATGTTGCCATTCCTCCATCGCACAAATTCAATAATATTGCGCGAAAGAAAGTACAACTTATAGCAACCTCATTTAAAGGGAATTATGCTATTGAACATTCCATGCCCGATTGGCTGTACGCTCATTGCCTTTCGGAACTTGGCGAGCAATGGATTGCAATTAGCAAGCATCTTATAAACGAAGCGCCATTGGCAATTAGGGTTAATACTGATAAAATATCGAAACAGAACCTACAAACCCAATTACGCGAAAAGGGATTCGCCTCGGTTTTCAACATTAATGCGCCTAATGCACTCATAATAAAGCAAAAAGCAAATGTATTTAAGATGTTGGAATTTCAACAAGGTTTTTTTGAAGTTCAAGATGTTTCATCGCAAATGGTGGGTTCGTTTCTAAACCCTCAGCCTGGCTTGCGTGTGGTTGATGGATGTGCAGGAAATGGTGGTAAAACCTTACATATTAGCAATTTAATGCAAAATAAGGGTAAAATTATTGCATTAGACATTTATCAGCAGAAGCTTGATACACTAAAAAAACGTGCTCGAAGGGCTGGTTCGTCGATTATTGAAACACGACTTGTTGATTCAACAAAAGTAATAAAACGGATGCATGGCACTGCCGACGCTGTTTTACTCGATGTACCTTGTTCTGGTTTAGGTGTGTTGAGGCGGAATCCGGAAATAAAATGGCGTTTACAACCTATCGATCTCGAAAATTTACGCAAAACACAAGCCGAAATACTTGAACGATACAGTATTATGGTAAAACCTGGTGGAAAACTGGTTTATTCAACCTGCAGTATTCTGCCAAGTGAAAACTCGTTGCAGGTTCAAGCGTTTTTAACGAAGTACAGTCTTGAATTCGAGCTTATTAGCGAACAATTTATATCGCCAGTAATGGGTTTCGATGGATTTTATATGGCCGAAATGAAACGCAAAGATTCTGTTAAATAGTGTCTATCCGTAATATACTGAAACAGGCGAAAACCTTTCCATTAAGTATTCGATTATACGCTCTAATAAACTTATAATCTGTTATTATAGAAACGGTTTCGCCTGTTACTTCATTTATTTTTACTTTACGGAGGACACTAATTACAACTTACCTAGATTTTATAAAATACAAAACCTTTCAGGATTTTATACATTACGAATGGACGCTAATTATTTAACTCCAAACAAATTGAATAATAGGTAAATGTATCGTCAATCGGCTCAAAATTATACACAATGGGACTATCGGCGGCTTTGGCCATTTCAATAAATCCAAGACCTGCCCCACCCGATTTCGAAAACTTGCCATTAGCAATAGTTTTCCTATACAAAGCCTTTAATTCATCTGCATCTAATGAATTTATAAGGTCGATTTTGCCTTTTATTTCACCAGCATGTACTTTATTTATTGGATTACGAACCGTTATTTTATATTTGCCAGGAAAATACTCTAACTTAAACGATTGATGGTATTTTGCGGCATATTCGGCATATTCGGGAAACAATTCGAAGTATTTGCAAATATTTTCAAGTGTTTCAACAACAATAGTAATTAGGCGCTTGTGAGTATTAAGGCGCTCACCAACACCAACCATTTTCTGTTTTAGCGTAATCAATAACTCACCTATCGCATCGAACGTAAGTACTCCGTTATAATCAATAAGGAGTTTATTCTCTATCATACTCGGTATATTGCTGTTAGTATTGTGTAATAGTTTCAATAACAATAATACAAACTTCGAAAATTATCGGCTAAATATAACACAAATAGCCCATTCTGCTATCTCGGCATAAAAAAAAATATACATTTTAAGAAACATAGCCATTATCGACTAATAAATTGTTTTTAAACGAGGCTTCCACGGCAAGTTTGTCGCATACATTGTTTTCCTTATTCTCGGCATGCCCTTTTACCCAAACGAATTTTACTTTATGCTTACGGTATATTTTAAAAAATCGCATCCAAAGATCGGGGTTCTTTTTTCCTACGTAATTTTTCTTTTCCCAGCCAAACACCCAGCCTTTTTCGATGGAGTCGACAACGTATTTCGAGTCGGTGTATAAGGTAACCGTGCTGTTTTCGTTTTTAAGCGATTCGAGTGCCACAATTGCACCTAGCAGCTCCATGCGGTTGTTGGTTGTAAGGGTATATCCTTGCGAAAGTTCTTTTCGGTGAATGCCCGATATCAACACAGCTCCATACCCTCCAGGTCCAGGGTTTCCGCGCGACGAACCATCGGTGTATATTGTTATTGGTGTTGGCATGGTATAGTTAGAATTATGAATTTATTAAGGCTGGAGACTGGAGACTGGCGACTGTAGACTGTAGCATAATAGTTCAAACATAATTTTTTCGAATTTATATAAAAACATAATTTTATAGTTTATAACGAAGCTCCTACAGCCTCTAGCCTTTAAACCTAATACTTCTAACTCATTCAATAATCTTCATCTCATCTACCAACCTTTTCGAATCGGCAAATTTATCGATTATAAACAACACGTAACGAATATCGACACATATAGTTTTTTGAATATCAGGCTCGTATGCAATATCGCCACTCATAGCTTCCCAGTTACCATCAAACGCCAATCCAACTAGTTCGCCGTTGGCATTTAAAACTGGGCTACCCGAGTTGCCACCAGTAATATCGTTATTAGTAGTAAAGCCAACTCGCATTTCGCCGTTATAACCATATCTACTGTAATCCTTCGATTTATATAATGCTTTTAATTTTGCAGGAACCACAAACTCAAAGCTCGTAGAGTCTTCTTTCTCCATAATTCCTTTAAGGGTAGTGTAATAGCTATAATGCACAGCATCGCGAGGAAAATAATCGCCAACTTTGCCATAACTCATTCGCATTGTGAAATTTGCGTCGGGATAAAAAACTTTAGCCGAATCCATTTCTAAAGTTCCAGCGATATACTGGCGGTTGGCACGATCAATTTTACCGTCGAATTCGTTAATAACTCCATAAACACTGTAATATGTACGTGCTATTAACTCAGTAACCTTAAAAATTGGGTCGCGCTGTAAAGTCTTCATTTTGGGATTGTTAAGAAACTCTATTAATTTCTGCTCATCGGAAAAGATAGATTTAACGTAAAGTTTTTCGGTATATTTATCGTAGTTACCTTTGTACTTCTTAGTTATTTCGCTATAAAAATCGGGATGTAAGTCCTTGTCAACGTTTTCGTAATACAGTTTAAACATTGCCGCTGCAACCTTTTTGTCGGTGGGCGTAGAATAATCGCGAAAATGATCTTTTGTTTTCAGTCGCAAAGCCTGACTTATCACCCTTATTTTCTGCAAACTATCGGGTTCGTTTGTTAGAACATTGTAAAACATAAAATACTGCGATGCTAACTCAAGAATTTCGGTTGATTGAAAAAACGCTTCGTTAATGTACTGCATTGCATGATAATACTGCTTTCGGGCTGTGGTAGCTTCCTCAATTGCAGGTAGCACCTTTAAGTATTTCGTTTTTCGAATAGGATTAGCATTCAGCCATTTGCGAAATGTGTCCTCCTGATCTCGTTTCTTTTCCATAACTTTTAAAGCGTTAAGCCCGCTATTCTGGCCGATTGAGTATTTCCAATAGTTTGACGATTCGCTATATTTGGCGGCGTATTTAATACGGATTGATGGATTTGTCATCATGTCCTTCAGAAGAATATCCTGACGGATACCACGAATTTTTACCCTGTCGGGATTAACAATATCTATTAATTCCTGAACACTCCACGATGTCATATATCTATCGGTACCACCCGGGTAGCCAAGTATCATAGTAAAATCGTTCTTCTCAACACCTTTAAGCGAAATGGATAAAAACTTTTTTGGTTTAAGTGGTACATTTAGAGGCGAATATACTGCCGATTTACCTTCGGCGTTGGCGTATACGCGAAAAACACTAAAATCGCCAGTATGGCGTGGCCACATCCAATTGTCGGTATCGCCACCAAACTTACCTATCGACGATGGTGGCGTGCCAACCAAGCGAACATCGGTGTAAACATCGTATATGAGTAAATAGAAATTATTGCCACCAAAAAAACTCGAAACTACTGCCTTATAGTTAGTTCCATCAACAGCAGCCTGTTTAATACCTTCCGAAATCTCATCTATTTTAGCCTCTCGTTCTTCCTCCGAAAGCTTACCCTTTAGTTCAGGAATAATTTTACTTGTAACATCCTCAATTTTAACGAGAAACGTTGCCGAAACATTTGGTGTAGGAAGTTCGTCTTGGAATGTTTTTGCCCAAAATCCATTCTCGAGATAATTGTGCTCTATTGAAGAGTGATACTGAATAGCCTCATAACCACAGTGATGATTGGTAAGAATAAGCCCTTGGTCGGAAACTATTTCGCCAGTACAGCCCGATCCGAAAATAACAATAGCGTCCTTCAAACTCGATTTGTTGATACTGTATATATCCTCGGCCGAAAGCTTGCAGCCCATGCCTTGCATTTTGTTAATATTCAACTGCTCAATAAGAGGCAGCAACCACATGCCTTCATCGGCGCGTAAGTAATTGATTGAAAGTGTAATACTTACGACTAAAAAGGAAGCAAATTTCTTCATTTTAAATATTTTTATCTTTTAAAATACAATATACGATTTTTTTGAAGCTTTTCAAAATGAAGGTTTTTAAATAATAGCGGGTAGAAATAATAAAAATTATACCAAAAAAAAGCCACCATTTTTACAGGTAGCTTTTACATTATTTGAGTAAGGTTTTTTTACAGTTTCTTCTTAACTTCTACTTGCGAGTATCCTTCAATAATGTCGCCAACCAAAATGCCGTCAAATTTGTGAATGTTTAAACCGCACTCATAGCCATTGGCAACCTCTTTAACATCGTCTTTAAAACGTTTCAACGACCCTAAATCGCCCGAATGTATAACAATGCCATCGCGAATAACTCGTATTTTAGTGTTTCTGGTAATTTTGCCTTCGCGAACGTAACAGCCTGCAACAGTACCTACTTTGGTTATGGTAAATACTTCGCGTATTTCAATGGTTGCCACAATCTCTTCGCGTATTTCTGGCGAAAGCATACCCTCCATAGCAGCTTTTAATTCTTCAATTGCATCGTAAATAATTGAGTACAAGCGAATATCTATCTGTTCTTTTTCGGCAAGTTTACGTGCATTAAGCGATGGACGTACCTGGAAGCCAATGATAATAGCATTTGAAGCGGCTGCCAGAAGAACATCCGATTCGGATATTTGTCCTACGGCTTTATGAATAACATTTACTTGTATTTCTGGAGTTGAAAGCTTAATTAGTGAATCGGAAAGTGCTTCCACCGAGCCATCTACATCGCCTTTAACAATTACATTCAATTCCTGGAAGTTACCGATTGCTATGCGTCGACCAATTTCGTCGAGAGTAATATGTTTCTTAGTTCTAATACCTTGTTCGCGAATTAACTGACCGCGCTTAGTTGCAATTTCCTTTGCTTCCTTAATATCATTCATTACATTGAAGGTGTCGCCAGCCTGAGGAGCTCCATCGAGCCCAAGTATAAGAACTGGCGTGGCAGGACCAACAACTTTAACTTTCTGATTGCGCTCGTTGTACATTGCTTTTACGTGACCCACAAATGAGCCTGCAAGCACCACATCGCCTTGTTTTAGAGTACCTTGTTCAACTAATATGGTAACAACGTATCCCCTACCCTTATCCAACGACGACTCAATAACTGAACCCGATGCCTTTTTATTTGGGTTAGCTTTCAAATCGAGAAGTTCGGCTTCGAGCAATACTTTTTCGAGTAACAGGTCGATATTTAAGCCCGATTTTGCCGATATATCCTGCGATTGATACTTTCCACCCCAATCTTCAACAAGATAGTTGAGTTGAGCCAGCTCTTCCTTAATTTTTTCGGGATTAGCCTCGGGTTTATCAACTTTGTTAATTGCAAATACAATAGGCACACCAGCTGCCGAGGCATGATTGATGGCTTCCTTAGTTTGAGGTTTCACGCCATCGTCGGCAGCAACCACAATAATTACTACGTCGGTAATTTTTGCACCACGGGCACGCATAGCAGTAAACGCTTCGTGGCCAGGTGTATCGAGGAAAGTCATTTGCTTTCCGTTATCGAGCTTAACGCTATATGCACCAATATGTTGTGTAATGCCGCCAGCTTCTCCCGAAACTACGTTGGCACTACGAATAAAGTCGAGCAATTTGGTTTTACCGTGATCGACGTGCCCCATTACGGTAACAATGGGTGGTCGAAACTCCAAATCTTCAGGTCGATCGGCAACTTCATCTTGCTTTATGGTTTCCTGTAAATCGATAGAAATAAACTCAACCTTATAATCAAATTCGTCGGCTACAAGTGCCATGGTTTCAGCATCTAACCGTTGATTGATAGATACAAATAAGCCCATGTTCATACAAGTTGCTATAACTTCGGTAACAGGTACGTCCATCATAGTTGCAAGTTCGTTAACCGAAACAAACTCAGTAACTTTGAGTATGTTTTTGTCTCTTTCCTGTTGATCGGCCTCATCCTGCATTCTCTGCGTAAATACATCGCGTTTATCACGACGATATTTCGAGGTTTTCGACTTATTTCCTTTATTAGTTAATCGAGCCAGAGTATCCTTAATTTGTTTTTGAACATCTTCCTCGCTAACCTCGGCACGCAATAATGGGCGGCGTTTTTTCTTGTCGAGAACAGCTCCCGAACCCGCTGGTTTGGCGTTTTTATCTCGCTTAATAAGTACTGGGCCAGTTCCTGGTTTTTTATCTTTGGCAAGAACAATAGGGCGCTGTTCCTTATTGGCAGGAGCTACAATATTTACTTTCTCTTTAAGTTTTTTAATACGAGTGCGTTTTTTGCGCAAATCGTGTTCGCTTTGAGTTGTGGACGCGGGTTTGTCGGATGGTAATTCAATTCGACCAACCACTGTTGGGCCAGCAAGTTTCTTTGATTGCGCTCTAATTACCTTAGGACCTGTTGATTGTGTATCATTTTCATCCTCAATAACTTCGTCTTCAATTTCGGCTTGGTTATCGTCCATCGACGCATTCTGTCGTGATCCTTCAGCCTTATTAGCAGTGGTCGCTCTTGCCTGATGATGTCGTTCCTTTCGTTCAACATCACGTTGTTCTTTCGATTTTTTTGCTGGGCGAGTACGCTGATTTATAGCATCTAAATCTATTCGTCCTACTACGCGAATGTCGCTTTCAAGGTCGGAAACCAATGTAAGCGAGTCTTCTGCAACTACTTTAGCTACAATTGGTGGCGCAACAACGGGTTTTGGATGATGTACTTTTTCCTCTTTTACTTTTTCCTTCTTAACCTCCTTTTTAGCCTCTTCGGGAATAACAGTCTCGCTTTCAGCAATATGCACTGTTTCCTTTTTCGGTTTATGCTCTTTTACTGCAACAGGTTGTTCATCAACAGCCTTTACTGGTTTGGGTTGAATAATCTCTTGAGCTTCGGCTTGAGGCTTAGAATCCGCTTTTTTCGGTTTATTGAGATTATCGATATCGATTTTACCTACAATTTTTACATCTGGCTCTTTATCGCGTTTTGTGTCGTAAATTAAAGGAGCCATTTTGCCTGTGCTCGAATCTTTAATAAGAATCTCCTTTTCAACACTTTCTTCATCATCAATAGTTTCACCTTCGTGAGCTTCGATGGTAACTGCTTCTTTTTTCTCCCTGAAACTGCGGAGATTAACTTTCTCAGACTCTTTTTTTGCGTTAACGTCGGAGCTGTATTCTTTGTTTAAAAGATCGTACAGGTCGGGCGCAACCTTTGTGTTAGGGTTCGATTCGATATCGTGACCTTTTTTCTTCAGGTAATCAACGATAGTACTAATCCCAACGTTAAATTCACTGGCTAATTTACTAAGTCTTATTTCTTTCTTTTCTGTCATACGATAACCCCTGTATTTAATATAATTCCGCAGTATTCGAGTTGCTAAGATACAATATATGAGCGATGTTACTCAAATTCGGTACGTATAATTCTAATTACTTCGCGTATTGTTTCTTCTTCTAAATCGGTTCTTTTCACAAGATCCTCTACACCAAGCTCCAGTACGCTCTTGGCTGTATCGCAACCTACGGCTTTAAGTTCGTCGATAATCCAGCCGTCGATTTCATCGGAGAAATCGTCGAGGTTAACATCTTCATCGTCTTCATCTTCCGATTCGCGGTAAACGTCAATTTCGTATCCGGTAAGTTGGCTTGCAAGTTTAATGTTTAAGCCACTTTTACCAATAGCTAGCGACACCTCGGTAGGTTTTAGATATACCTCGGCGCGTTTGTTGGCTTCGTTAAGCTTTATCGATGATATTTTTGCAGGACTTAACGACCGAGTAATAAACAATTGAATATTACTGGTATAGTTAATTACATCGATATTTTCGTTTCCTAATTCGCGCACAATACCGTGTATTCGCGAACCCTTCATACCTACGCAGGCACCTACAGGGTCGATACGTTCGTCGTACGATTCAACTGCAACTTTGGCGCGTTCGCCTGGTATGCGTACTATTTTCTTTATAATAATTAAACCGTCGAATATTTCGGGAACTTCTAGCTCAAACAGGCGCTCGAGGAAAACGGGCGAAGTTCGAGAAAGTACAATTAACGGATTATTATTTTTCATTTCAACCCTAAGCACAACTGCTCTAATAGGATCGCCTTTGCGAAAATGATCGCTTGGTATTTGTTCGGTTTTCGGAACTATTAGTTCGTTGCCGTCGTCGTCGAGAACAAGTATTTCGCGCTTCCAAACCTGATATACTTCGCCTGTAACAATTTCGCCTACGCGATCTTTGTATTTTCCGAAGATATTACCTTTTTCGAGTTCCAAAATACGCGATGTAAGGTTTTGACGGAGCGATAGTATAGCACGACGTCCAAAGTCGAAAAACTTAACTTCGTCGGTAACATCTTCGCCAACTTCGTAATCGTCGTCTATTTTCTTTGCATCGGAAATAGTAATTTGCAAGTTTGGGTCGGTTATCTCGGTATCTTCAACAACGGCGCGGTTACGCCATATTTCGAAATCGCCCTTATCGATATTAATAATGATGTCGAAATTGGTATCGGTACCATATTTTTTCAATAACATGCTTCGAAACACATCTTCCAGAACGCTCATCATTGTTGCTCTGTCGATGTTTTTTAATTCTTTAAATTCTGAGAATGTTTCTATCAAATTCAGATTTTCCATTGTGTATGTCCTTTTACTATCGTGATTAAAAGTTTATGACAACTTTTGTCGATTTAACTTCGTGTAATGATATGATAACTAATTCGGTAACCAATTCGGGGCGTTTTTTTCCCTCGGCTTTAATTTTCTTTTGTACTTCTAATGTAAATGTTTCATTTTCAGCAGTAATCATTTTCCCCACAGTCTTAAGGCCATTTGCAAATACAACTTCAACATTGCGCCCTATGTTTTTAATGTATTGTTGCCAAACCTTAAAAGGTAGCGATAGCCCTGGCGACGACACTTCCAGTTCATAATCTTCATCTTCTCTATTAAAGTTGGCTTCTATAGCTCTGCTTAGCTTAACACACTCGGTAATGTTAGTACCTGACATGCTGTCTATTAGCACTGTAATACTATTACTAGGCGAAACTGAAATTTCCACCTCAAAGAGGTCGGTTTGCTTTAAATATTCCGACACAAACTCTCTAATTTGCTGAACAGTAATCATAATATTAATAAAATAGGGGACCGAAGCCCCCTAACGCGATTGAAAATTAAAATCGACACAAAAGTATAACTTTTTATTTAATGTGCAAAACATTTTATAATCATCAGAAATACAGTAAATAAAAGTTTCGATGCAACTACTAAACCTACATCTTATTAGGCTTCCACATATCCGATTGCTCTGATACCCAGAGCCTTAAAAAGCGTCGCCGGTTTACTCTATTTAAACGTATTGCTTCGAAGTAAATTATTATTTTTCGGAGTACATCGTAATACAATAATATGAACAAAAATGTACAGGTAAACCAAATAAACACAAGGTTAAACCAGAAAGTATCGATAAAGTAATTGGCAATACGTTTAACAGGTGCATAGAAATGAGCCCTACCATTATTCGATTCGGGGGTACGAAATATCGCGTCCTTAGTTCGAACCATTTCGTTGTATTGAATATCAAATTCGAGTACTTCCTTTTCGTTAGCAACAATATCGGCCACTTGCCTATTGTAGTATTTATCCTTAAAATTGATAAACTGTTCTCTACCACCCAATTCGTAAACTAATCGGTAATAGTCGGCGTCGCGCTTAATAATTGCGCTATTATATATTGCAACGTAATTGTTTTCAATAGTATTTAAATATTTATTTACACTTGCGCCAACTTTAGAGTTATATAAGGTATTCGATAAGCTATCGATAAGCGTTGGGGTTTGCATTCCAAACTGATCGGATAATTTAAAAACTTCAGTTGTAATAATACCCAGTTTTTTTGAAAGTATAGTTTTATCTTTACCCGTTTTAGCTAACCGTTCACATTCGGCTTCGAGGTTTCGCAAGGCAGGTATAGCAAACGATTTGAAGTAATTAGCATTTTTTATTTGAGCCTCCGATTCGTAAAAATGTTTTTCGAACTTATTACTTTTGAATTGCGTTACCATTAGCGCCTCGTAAGCCCAGCGCGAGGTCATAAAATCGCCAATAGCTGGCACGTTTTTCTCGGAGGCTATGTGATTATGCATTTTATCGAAATCGACAACCACACCACTAAAAAGCAGTTGAGGAACCAAAATAAGTGGAACAAGTATGTATATGGTAACCACCGAATTAAGTCCCGATGAAATATTTAAGCCTACTAAATTAGCCCAGCACGAGGTAGTAAAAAGAATAAGCGTATATTGCCAGAACATGCCCTTTATTTCGAGCATTGAATTGCTAATTACAACAAATACAACTGTTTGCAGAGCCGATATAGCGAAAAGAATAATGATTTTGGAAAACAGGTAACTCGACCGACTTAAATTCAGGAATTTTTCGCGTTTTAAAATTTTCCTATCCTTAAAAATTTCCTCGGCGCTAATAACCATGCCTAAAAACAACGACACAATTACCGCCATAAACAAAAAAGCTGGGATGTTTGGGTTTTCGCCAAAAATATAACGAGCCGCACCATCGAAAAACGTAAACCGCTTTGTAAAGTATGCCAGAATAAAGGCTAGCAAAGGAGCTTCGATAGTATTAATGAATAAATATTGTTTATTATGAAGTTTTGCAAGTAAATCGCGGCGAAAAAAGAGCTGAAATTGCTTGTAATGACCCGGTATTTTGAAGTTGTTTCGGGGTATCGACGAGTCGTGCTCTCTCTTTGTTTTGCGCACTTCCACATCTATTTCGTCGATATATTTCTTGTACCATTCCTCGGGTGTAGTTTTACGCTTACGTGTTAATTTGCCGTTGGCGTCAACCACACGGGCTTCAACAATGCGCAATATCTGGTCGGCATTTATGTTACCGCAATTTAGGCATTCGCTTTCCTCGGCATCGGCAAAGTGCGACGCCCGTTTGAAATGCGTAATGGCCATTATAGGGTTTCCGTAGTATATAATACGCCCACCTTGATCCATTACCAGAAGTTTATCGAGCATTTTAAATACGTCCGACGAAGGTTGATGAATGTTGGTAATTACCAACTTACCTTTTAAGGCTTGGCGTTTTAGTAATGTTAAAATTTTTTCGGAATCGGACGACGACAAGCCCGATGTAGGTTCGTCGACAAAAAGTATTGATGGTTCGCGAATTAACTCTAACGCAATATTAAGCCGTTTTCGCTGTCCTCCACTAAGTATGGTTGTAAAAGCATCGCCAACATTAAGGTCGCGTGCCTCTAACAAATCGAAATCTACCAAAGCCCTCTCAACTACCATGGTTATTTGTTCGGTAGTATAATCGCTAAAGCAAAGTTTGGCGTTGAAATATAAGTTTTGAAAAACGGTTAATTCTTTAATTAAAAGGTCGTCCTGCGGAACAAAGCCAATAACACCCTTTAACAACTCCTTATTTTCGTGAATATCGAAATCGTTAATTCTAATATGTCCTCGTTTGGGTTTAATATTACCATTGAGCACATTAAGTAATGTTGATTTGCCCGAACCGCTACCTCCAATAATACCTATTAATCGTCCCGAATCCTCCGAAAGATTAAATCGTTTCAAGCCATTACTGCTATTTCGGTAGCTATATTCAATATCCTCGGCGGTAAATACAAAATTATTTTCCACTGCGGCTTGAATAAACCTTCCGGCCATTCTACTAAAATAAAGCGACCATATTTTTGAACCTTTAATTACCGAACCAGCCGACCAAATATAAGAACGAAAAGGCTTAATATTGTGTCCGTTAATAAATAACACCATATTTCCGGAGTAGCGAAAAAGGTATGTATTGGTGCTCGAAATATGCAGCACTACAATCCTTCCATCCATTTTTTCGCATTGCATGTGCTTTATATTCGGATTGTACGACGCTTCGTTGGCATCGATAAAAAGAAGCATGTCGTTATCGGTAACCTTATGCAATTCGCCAAATGTAAATGCTTCAATGCTCCGAAAAATCAACTCGTCAATTTTCAATTCGCAAGCAATGCTGGTAACAATTTTAAGTTCGTTTCCAGTAAGAGCGGATCCTCGGTTAATAAAATCGAGCAAGTAAATAATAGCTATAAGCTTTTGTTCCTGCTCAAGCTCTTCGTTAATTTGCGAGCATAATTCAACAATTTTTGTGTCGTTGTAGGCATTTTGCTTAGTTGCTTCCACATCGCTCGTGTGCATTAATTCGGGGTGGAAGTTAGTAACCTGCTGATCGAAATAAGCGATGTATTTTTTCGCAATATCGTGGCTATATTGCCTATCGAGGTAATCCAACACAATACCGCGCTCGTTGTCGGAGAAGCCGTTTTTATTTACATCGGCAACTATTGCAAACAAACGCATTAAAGCTTTAAGGATAGTTTCGTTCACGATTTATATGGTAATAAAAACAGCCCTATGCAATAAGCCAGGGCTGTTAAGTGATAGAATTGAAATATGTTTCTTAAATACATTTATTTAATTACACAACAACCTCATTACGAACCTTTTGAATAGTTTGCAAAATCAGCAAATAATCAGTTTCGGTAAGACCGGATTCTATTTTATCAAAAACTGGTTTTAAGACCTGTAATTGAGCTTCCAACGATTTAATATCGGCGCTAGAGTTTTGGCTAGCTAGCACCGTCATTAATTTAAGATACGATTCTTTCTGATTCGTAATAAGCTTAACTATCTTATAGTTATGATATGTATTCTCCGAAATATGTGTTACAATGTACATCGATTCAATCCACATTCCTGCAGCCATCATTGCGGCAAGGTTGGGATTGTTTATATCGCTCAAACTGTTGTATGTGTTATGAAACGTTTTTGTTATGATATTAATAAGCGAATCCTTATTATTCATCTTTTCGCGCGCCTCATCGGTAAGCAAGTTGCTGTAATCGACATTAATACCCAATTGATCGAGTAATGTTTTAAGAGCTTTAGCGTATAACTTAATATCTTGTTTTTGGTTATAGGTAACGGCATAAGCTAAGTCGGCACCGTAAACACCAAGGTTTATAGCTTTACTTTTTTCGGTAAAATATTTATCGGCTTTTGCAACTGAGTTAAGCGATGTTGACACATATTTCGACCCCATCTCGTTAAGCATCTTTGTTGTTTCGAACGGTGTAGGTAAAGGGTAAACAACCTCTTTCACTTCCTGCGAAATATCGCTTAATTTACTGCTATCGGTTGCTGATTGCTCGGCATTTACCGATTTATTACTGTTTTGGCACGATGTAAATATAACGCTTACTGCTATTGTAGTAATAACCAAGGTATTGTTCAATATTTTTTTAAGATTCATAATTACATTTTTTTAGATTATACTTTAAGTACAAAGATAATTATTGTGGCGGACAATTTTGGGTGCATTTGTAATAATTATCCAATATTTTATGGATTAACTCAATTTGTTTAAAAAATAAGCATAAACTTCTAACGATATTATATGTATGCCAAGTGTTTAAGTATTTATTCGTCGCTGACGCCGAACGTAATACATTATAAACGAAAGAATTATAAGAAAATAAACACCTATGCTTGCATTAAAACCTTTGGTAACGGTGCTATGAATACCCATGGCTAAAAGTATAAAA
This sequence comes from Bacteroidales bacterium, assembly GCA_025361285.1. GTDB lineage: Bacteria > Bacteroidota > Bacteroidia > Bacteroidales > JAAUTT01 > JAAUTT01. The sequence continues at coordinate 28,197 of JANYAP010000053.1, forward strand.
AACACTGATAGCCAAAGTATTTCGAGAAAGTACGGCATTTTACTGTGCTGGTTCATCTTTAAAAACTATGGTACTCCAATCGGGGCAGAGAAGTTTCCAATCGGTAAAATCTTCTTTGGCTTCTAAACCGCAATTGCCAATATGTTCGCCACCGTCGGGTGTAACTATGCGGCAATATTTTTTCGAATAAATTATGTGGCGTGTTTGATCCCAAAATAGTTCCTCGGTATTAAGCCGATCGCCTTTTTGGTTAACTACAACAACGTTTTTACGAGCTTCCCATAGGTTTTCGCGAATATAGTTTTTTACGTATAGTGCTGATATTTCAGCCTTTACGCGAAGCGAGTCGTCGTAAATATATGCATGCAATCCTTTAGGGAATTCTTTGTATGGCTTTGGTATAGAGCCATATTGATGCCATTCGGCGCTCACCATTCGAACCTGCACGTGACCCGAATCGCTGTAAAGAGATTCGAAATTGTAAGCCGATATTTCGGGTTTATTGTTTGCATCGGATAGTGCTTCAATTACTTCTAGCTTATTCTCGCACGCGGTAAAAAAAGTTAATGTTGTAACTATCGCAAAAACAATACTATATGCAGTGCTTTTTGTCATCTTTAACAATGAATACTAATTATTTAGTAACTATAAGGTTCATTGGATGTAGGCTAGAGACTGTAGGCTGTAGGAACTTCGTTAAAACCTAAAATAATCAAGCTTTTTAAGAAAAGTCGAATAAATTAATCTTTGAACTGTTATGCGACAGTCTACAGCCTACAGCCTACAGCCAGAAAAACAACTAGTCGAATTTAGCCTTAATAAACCAAATGTCGTAAAGGGTGAAGTTGAAAAATACATTCTGGTAAGTTTCTTTAACTAAGCCACTTGTTAATGTTCCACGTTGACCAATTTGATAGCCGATATGAAACATTGAGCGAGTGTGGCGAAAAGGCAAGCCTAACCCAAAAGTAGCACCATAATCGTTAATGTTCTGGTTTTTAAGCATTAAGTTAGTTTGTGTAAAGTATCCGCCAACACGAAAATTTACGTGGTTTAAATATCCACGAAGTGCTTTTTCGTTGGGCGTATATTGCATTCCAACATTAATTGAATTGCTCTGCTGCAAACCTTTTTCGTTGTCGTGCATTTTAAACTGTGTCCAGTCCTGTGTAGTATAGTCGAAACCCACAATAAATTTACTGTTTAGGTTAACTGAAGCTCCAAAACCTAAGCGGCTAGGTATAACAATGCCACTTTCGTTAGCTTCATCGAAACTTATTGTATCAATTACGGGTTTATACTCGCTTCGCGAAAAATTAGAGTACGTGCCATTTAGCGAGGCTTTATTGTCGAAAGTAGCGCCTAAAACTACCAATGAGTTTTCGCCAATTTTAAAAGTGTATTGCGCACCAATACCTGCATACAAATTGCGAACGTTATACTTTTTAGTAACAATGGTAGTAAAATATTCTCTTTTGCCGTAAAACGAATACGACTGTTCGTAATTAAGCGTTCCGGTTAAATAATACCCATTTATTCCTACCGATAGGTTACCAAACTTAACACCAGTGCCGAAATAAAACCTATTTAAGCCTCCATTGCCTTCGAAATATTGGTCGACTAATCCAATATTCTCTTTATTGAGATCGCTTTGCCTAGTGTTAAACCCAACTTTCGTAAATGGCGTAGCGCCCAAGCTAGCAAACATCCAACGGGTTATAGGAAAGCTAATTGCAAGGTGACTAAACGAGGCATTGTTTATGTTAAATGCAGCGGTAGAACTTTCGTAATTTGTATTGTTTCCGGCCAAGCCGAAATCGAAAATAAACGACGAAGAATCCTGCGTTGTATATGATGCTGGGTTTAAGTAGTTTATTTTATTAGGCATGCGCATACCTATACCAACGCCACCCATTGCTCGCGAAAAACCAATTCCTTGCCGTTCCATATCACCTAAGCCATATCGCGAATAGGGCGAATATGTGTTTTTTTGCGCTGAAACTGCCGAAATTATTAAAAAAAGAAAAAAGAAAAGCGAACTAATTTGTTTGTTTAACATTGTGGAATAGAATTCTGTTTAAGCCAATCATTACCAAATTTGAAACCACAAATATTGCATTTTTTAGTTTAGTATCAAAGTATTTAGCATCGCCACCAGTAAATAAAACTTTTAAGTCGGGAAACGATTGCCTGAATAAATTAATTGTGCCGTCAACCTCCATTAATATACCTTGCTGAACACCAGATGTAATAGCTTCAACAGTGGTTTTCCCGAAAAGCGCAAAATCGGGAGCCAATTGTAATTGAGGTAATTTGGCAGTAAAATGATGTAAAGCATTGTATCTCATGGCAATTCCTGGAGAAATATTCCCTCCGAGGTACTGCCCCTTGGCATTAATAATATCGTAGGTAATGGCTGTACCCGCATCTATTACAAGTATAGTATCGGAAGGGTTAAGATAATGAGCGCCAACTACTGCAGCGAGCCTATCGTTGCCCAGCGTTTCCTTGGTTTGGTATAGGTTGTCGATTGGCAGCGGCATTGTGTGATTTAGTACCCCGAACCACGCTAAACGAGGTTGTAGGGTTTTTATCAAGCCTTCGGGAATGTTGGAAACGCTCGAAATAATTGCCGCTTCAACATGCTTATCGTCAAGTATTTTAACAATTTTGCTGTGGCTAGCACTTTCGATAATACAAAAATCGGTAATTTCGGAGTTGTTAAATACAGCTACTTTTGTTTGCGTGTTTCCGATGTCGATACAAAGAGAAATCATTTGTTAAGCAATTAATGAACTAAACACTTTAGTAAATATAATAGAACTTAAGAAATACATAGAAGTAAAATGGAAATACATAGAAATAAATAGAAGTAAATAGAAGTATTTCAACGTATTACGAATATTAAATGGAGCAGAATTAATAATTCAACCGAACTATTATAATTATTATGCAAATATAACTTACAATTGAAACTTACAACCCCATTTGAAATTGTATTCTGATATAGAAATAGGAAGTTTTTTGCTAAGTTTACACAACTAATATTTTTTCGATGGAATTTATTGATACACATACACATTTATATTTACCCGATTTTAAAATTGATAGCTCAAAAGTAATTGAAGCTGCTTTTTCGGCGGGAGTGAACACATTGCTTTTGCCAAATATCGATATCGAATCTATCGATCCAATGCTCTTGTTATGTAAGCAATACCCCCTAAATTGCTTTCCTATGATTGGCATACACCCTACATCGATAAAGTATAACTACATGAAACTTATTGATAATGTAAAGGATAGGCTAAAACGGCATAAATTTATTGCAATAGGCGAAGTAGGTATCGACTTATATTGGGATAAAACTTTCTATATACAACAATGCGAAGCACTTATAGCTCAACTGGCACTGGCTCGCGAATATTCGTTACCTGTGGTTATTCATAGTCGAGAATCGTTTACCGAAATAATTAAAATACTTAACGAAAATAAAAACGATTTGCCTTATAACGGAGTATTTCATAGCTTTTCGGGCAATACCGATCAAGCTTTGGAGGCCATATCGCTTGGCTTTAAAATTGGTATTAACGGAGTGGTTACTTTTAAAAAATCCACTGCAAATGTGGTTGTACGCGATATTCCATTGGAAGCACTACTGTTAGAAACCGATGCGCCATATTTAACTCCAGTGCCTTTTCGCGGAAAGCGCAACGAAAGCTCGTATATACCTTATATAGCTCAGAAAATTGCCGAAATTAAACAGCTAAGCATTGAAGAAGTAGCACGGGTAACTACTTGTAATGCAAAGGCTTTATTCAACTTACCTTAATTTATGAAGAATAAGACTAGAAAATCGGTATTGATAATTTATACCGGAGGCACTATAGGCATGGTGCAAAACCCAATTACGAAAACGTACGAACCGTTTAATTTTAAGGAAATTAAGGCTAAAGTTCCCGAATTAAGGCGGTTCGATTGTAAAATATCGACCATTCAATTTAGCCCACCATTAGATTCGACAAACATAAACCATACCGATTGGATTAAAATGGCTACCATAATAGGCGACAACTACGTTAAATACAACGGATTTGTTATTCTTCACGGTACCGATACAATGTCATTTTCCGCGTCGGCGTTGAGTTTTATGCTCGAAAACCTTCAAAAACCTGTAATTTTTACTGGCGCACAATTACCCATTGGAATAGCACGCACCGATGGCCGCGAAAACCTGTTAACTGCTATTGAAATAGCCACATCGGAGCATAACTCCAAACCATCGGTGCCTGAGGTTTGTATATATTTCGAAAACAAGCTTTACCGAGGAAACCGAACGGTAAAAAACAGTGCCGAATATTTCAAAGCATTTCAGTCGTTTAACTATCCGGCTCTGGCACAAATAGGTGTGCATTTAAATTTTAATTTCGATGCAATTAATTATATTCCAGACCATTATCCGTTTACAGTTCATACTGCTTTAGATAGCCGAATTGCCATTCTGAAATTCTTTCCTGGAATATCGAAGGAAACTATATCGCTGGTTATTAACATGCCCGACTTAAAAGGGCTGGTAATTGAGACTTTTGGAGCTGGCAATATACCTTATAATGAATGGTTTGCTGAAGTAATCGCACAACTTATCGAACGTGGCTTGGTGGTTTTGAATGTAACACAATGCATTACGGGAAGTGTTGAAATGGGTAAATACAAAACCAGCGAAACCCTTGCTGCTGCTGGCGTGATAAATGGATACGACATTACTACCGAAGCCGCTATTGCCAAGCTAATGTTTTTGTTAGGGAAAAATATTTCGCGAAAAGAAATTGTTGATGCCTTTAGAAAAGCTATTTGTGGAGAGATAACTATTGTAAATACATAGAAACATTTCTTTATTTTTATAAATTTGAGTCTGCTCCGAAATGTCAGTTTGGTGTCATTCTGGCGAAGGCCGGAATCCATAATGCTCTAATATTTAATGCATTTTGACCTTCGTCGGAATGACACGTCATCTCAAAAGCACTTTTCAGAGTAGACTCAAATTTCAACTTATTTATAAAATATTCAATACGACTGGTTTGTGAAATTTTTACCAAGCTATTTATGCACGCCTCAGTTTTATTATAAAAGACGGTCGTCCTAGAAATAATTTTCTATATTCACAAGCTTAACATGTTCTTTAAAATCAGGACGTTCTATATTTAAAACATAATTATATTCGTATGGAATAACAGCTGAAGGAACTTTTAGCACTAATGTTTCTTTGCTATTATACCAATCACTACCAATTTGTTGTAAAATTGGATAAGAAGACATACTTCTCCAATTTTTTGGTAAAGTACTTATAAGAACCTGTTTTATTAAATGCTCGTTATCAGCAATTGAAATAATCAGAACTTTATAGACATCTAGTGGCGCAATTGAGCTTTTATGGACAATTAATTCAAGCGTTGATAACGATCTCGTACTTCCAGTATAAATAACAAATTGATCACGTTTGTTCCATCTGTTTGCACAGCCTGATGATGATAATTTCGATGAATAATCGGTGGTGCTAATACGAAATACTTCCATGTCTTAAACGTTATCGCCGTATTCGATAGCTGTTACTCTGTCGTCGATAAACCTTACTCCTGTAACAGAATTTAGAAACGTAGCAGGTGCTTTACTATCAAGGAGAAAATTATCGGAAATAAGCCATTTGTCAAAACTTTCCTTCGACCCGAAAACATTAATTCCATGTTTAATTAATGAAAGAAGCACAATAATGTGTTCTTTAATATTTTCTTTGAACCTAATATTGGGGTGTCGATAAGATTTAAATGACCTTACACTAATGTTTAGCCAAATTGATATTGTTTTATCAGTCAAATTTGTTAATCCCTTTATTGTATTAATATATTCCCAATTTATTTCTTTGGTATGTAGTATATTAAGGATTTCGCTATCACTAATTCTATCGGGAACACTACTAAGTACATTTTCATATATTGCCACATCAGTTTTCATATTTTACCAGTTTTAACAGTACAAAAATCGGCAATATTGCCAAGACAAACAAGCAAATTTGCATTTTTACAAGAATCAAAAAAAGATACTCGAAATAGTGCTAAAGTCTTATGCTAATACCAGGTACAAATTGCAGAGTTACGAGCGTATTAACCAACACAAATACTAATAGGGAAGAAAAACTTCGCAAACCAGTTAAGCCCTTATTGGCTATCGTTTGCTGGCATGTGTAATTTATTTTTCGCCTAATTTTCGTTTAAGTTCTTCTATTAATCTATTCATTTCGTTTAATGCTTTATCCTTTTCGTTTATTACACTATCCTTTTCATTTATTACACTATCCTTTTCATTTATTGTGTCAATTAAATCGCCAATTCTACGATCCTTATTTTCTAACTCGGCAACAATTTCATCTTCAATATTCATAGTGTTAAGTATATCTTCGTCAAATACAGCTCGTTGCAACTTTCGTATTATCTCGCGATACTCTTCCGAAAAGTCGCTTTCGTTAATGTTTAAAATATGGTCGCTTTCTTTTAGGCTTTGGTCGAAAACGCTTAACATTATTTCTAATTCGTTGCGCCTTTTACCTTTCAATTCGGGTATTTGAATTATATAGCTATCGTGCGTTAAACTTTCAATAAATACTTCTTTATGCTTTAATTGTTCGCCTGTGGCTAGGTCGATATAAGTACGGTTAACTTTTATTACTGGGGCGGTTTCAAAATCTAAACGATGTCCTAAAAAGTATATTGAAACTATAGGTAACGCCAATTTATGCTCTATCCCTTTGATTGTTTTAATGGAAGCGTTTTTGTCGGTATAATATTGCTGTCCCAAATACCTTCGAAACCGCATTATATCGGTCGGAAACTTAGCTTTCTGTATTTCAATCAACACCTGCTTAAATGCGCCGTTGGGTAAACGAATTTTAGCAGCAAAGTCTAACCTGTAAACAGTAAACGAAGCCTTAGGCTTATCGGTATCAATTGCAGGGCGTTCAATTTCAACAATATTATCTTTGTATTGAAACTCTAAAGTATCAATTTCCTCGCCTATTATCATAGAAATTACAAGCTTAGCTATCTTGTTGTCGTCCATTAAATATTTGAAAACTACATCGTATATCGGGTTAGCTATCTTCATAATTATAACATTTTGATGCAAATATATGATTTTTTCTTGCTGGCATCAAGGCTAAATTCAATGTTAGCATTAGTGGTCATTTTAGTTGTTAATAATTAATGTATTGTATAGAAGCATAAATGCCGAAAAAATAGCCCTTACAACATGGTAAAGAAAAAGTTATTAACAAAGTGGTAAAAAGTGGTAAAAAGTGGAACTAAGTGGTAAAAAAGGTGTATTTTTACATCGTTTTGTAAATAATAAGTAATGACAATATTTATAGGAGATTACACCTGCAAGATTGACGCAAAAGGACGCGTTATGTTGCCATCGGCATTTAAAAAGCAGATGCCTACGGCTGCGCAGGATAAATTTGTTGTAAAAAAGGATATTTACGAAAAGTGTTTGGTACTTTACCCAATGGACGAATGGGAGCGCCAAAACCAGTTAATTCAGCAAAATATAAACCCTTATAATAATGAACATAGCAAATTTTTACGCGAATATTACAAAGATACTGCTGAAGTTGAGCTAGATAGCAATAATAGGTTTCTAATTCCATCTCGCCTGCTTAATTTGGCGAATGTTGACAAAGACCAGGAAGTAATTTTAGCAGGGCAACTGGGAAAGATAGAGATTTGGTCCAAAGAACTTTACGATAAAACCAGCGACGATGTTGGCGACTTTGGCGAACTAGCAAATAAAATTCTTGGTGGAAAATTAAATAAATCGAACGAATGACAGCCTATCACACACCGGTATTATTGCTCGAAAGTGTTGAGGGTTTAAACATTAGGCCTAACGGTGTGTACGTAGATGTAACTTTTGGGGGTGGAGGTCATTCTGCCGAAATATTAAAACATCTCGAAAACGGCAAACTCGTTGCTTTCGATCAGGATCTAGATGCATCGGAAAACGAAATAGACGATAGCAGATTAATATTGTGCCGAGGGAACTTCAGATTTCTAAAAAACTTCTTGCAATATAATGGCATAACCAAAATTGATGGTTTGCTAGCCGATTTAGGAGTGTCGTCGCACCACTTCGATACCGCAGCACGAGGGTTTACCTTTCAAGGCAATTCGCCATTGGATATGCGTATGAATCAATCGGCTAAACTAACAGCCAGCGATGTTTTAAACCAATATACATTCGAAAGGCTTCGAAGTGTTTTTCGCGAATATGGCGAAGTTGATAATGCTAACCGATTGGCAAACATTATTGTAGCAGCTCGCGAGCAAACAATTTTCGCCACCAGCAACCAGTTTATTGAAGTTATAAAACCTTGTGTTCCACGAGGTGCCGAAAACAAGTATATGGCGAAGGTTTACCAGGCGTTGCGTATTGAAGTAAACCGCGAACTGGAAGCGCTTAAGTTGATGCTAAACCAATGTACTGAAGTTATGGATATAGGTAGCCGACTGGTGGTTATAACATACCATTCTTTGGAGGACCGAATAGTAAAGAACTTTACCAAAGCTGGTAATTTCGATGGAAAAATGGAAAAAGATTTCTTCGGAAATGCCATATCGCCTTTTAAGCCAATAAGCAATAAAATTACTATTCCGTCGGAACACGAGATTGGAATAAATAGTAGGGCGCGAAGCGCAAAATTACGCATTGCCGAACGCATTGAAATTAAACCCAACTAATTAATGGCCAAGGAGAAAGATATAGAATTTATTGACTCGAAAGCTGAAAACTCCGACGAGAAAAAGACATCGTTTAAGGACATACTCGATGGAACAATTATAACTCGCTCGTCGATAGTTAATCAGCTACCATTCATTCTGTTTCTGGCGTTTTTGGCAGCCATATACATTGGTAACACATATCATGCAGAAAGGGTAGTTCGCGATTTAACCAAACTTCAACAGGAAGTTAAGGATTTGCGTGCCGAATCGATTACAACTGCTTCGGAACTTATGTTTATGAGTAAACAATCGGAAGTAATAAAAATGGTGCGCTCAGCCAATTTAAATTTGGAAGAATCGGTGAAACCGCCTATAAAGATAAAGAGGTACTGATAATTGTCAATTAAAAATTATCAATTAAAAATATCATAGGTGTCAGTAAAAAAGGAAATATTGTTGCGTGTGGGAATGGTTTACTTCTGTTTCCTGCTTTTGGGGTTAGCAATAATCGCGAGGGTGGTGTATATTCAGTTTGTACAAGGTGCTGAATATAAGCAGAAAGAAAAATCAATATCACTCAAGGATATTACTATAGACCCTAACAGAGGCGACATTCTGGCTACCGATGGGCGTTTATTGGCAACTAGCATTCCGAATTACGAAATACGCATGGATATGAGGGCTAAAGGCCTTTTGAAGGAAGATTTCTACCAAAACCTCGATTCGTTGGCTCTTTGCCTTGCCAAACTATTGGGCGACAAGCCTAAAAGCATGTATAAACAGGAGTTAGCGCAAGCATACCGCGAAGGAAAACGCTTCTTTTTAGTTAAACGGCGAGTTGATTACATCGAATTGAAAGCTTTGAAGAAATTTCCATTGTTCAGGCTTGGCAAAAACAAAAGTGGAATGATGGCTATGCAGGAAAACCAACGGTTTCAGCCCCATGTAGGACTAGCCTCGCGCACAATTGGCTATTTAAACAAGGGCGATGCTGGCAACGTGGTTGGTATTGAAGGTAGTTTCGACAACGATTTGCGCGGTGTTAAAGGTGTACGGCTTATGCAAGTGCTTTCGGGTGGCGTATTAATGCCAATAAGCGATGATAACGAAGTGGAACCAAAGGACGGATACGATATTTTAACTTCCATAGATGTTAATATTCAAGATGTTGCAGAAAGTGCACTTCGCAAGCAATTGTCTGTTCACAACGCGCACCACGGATGTGCAATTCTTATGGAAGTTAAAACCGGTGATATTAAGGCTATTACAAATCTCGAAAAGGACGAATACGGCAATTATCGCGAGCTATATAACTATGCCATAGGCGAAAGCACCGAGCCTGGTTCGACATTTAAGTTAGCGTCGCTAATGGCGGCTTTCGAGGATGGGTATATTCAACTTACCGACACTATCGACACCGAGAATGGCACGGTAACGTATTACGGCAAAACCATTCGCGACCACGACGACAAAGGCCTAGGTAAAATAACTGTGCAACAAGTGTTTGAACATTCATCGAACGTTGGCGTGGTAAAAATTATTAAGAAATTTTATTCCGGAAAGGAACGCCAATTTATTGATAGACTTTACGGTATGAAGCTAAACCAAAAGCTAAACCTCGACATTAAGGGCGAAGCAACGCCCGACATTAAATACCCTGGCGACAAGCTATGGTCGGGCATTTCGCTGCCAATGATGTCGTACGGTTACGAGGTTAAAATGGCTCCTATTCACATACTTGCATTTTACAACGCAATTGCCAATAATGGCAAAATGGTTAAGCCAAGGTTTGTTAAAGAGGTAAAGTATCACGAAAAAACGATAAAAACAATTGATACAGAAGTTATTGAATCGTCAATTTGTTCGCGTTCCACATTAAAAAAGGCACGAGCAATGTTGGAAGGGGTTGTTGAACGCGGAACAGCAAAAAACCTCAGCGGCGATGCTTTTAAAATAGCCGGAAAAACTGGCACAGCACAGATAGCAAAGCTAAAATACGGTTACAAAACCTCGGAAGGTGTTACCTATCAAGCATCGTTTGTAGGTTATTTTCCGGCCGATAACCCATTGTATTCGTGCATTGTAGTTGTAAATTCGCCATCGAACAGCGTGTATTATGGCAACGTGGTAGCAGGTCCGGTTTTTAAGGAAATTGCCGATAAAGTTTACTCAACAAGCCTCGACATTCAACCAATGTTGGATTCTGATAATGAATTAGTTGATTTGCCATTTTCGAAAACAGGTTTAAAGAAAGATCTCGACTATGTTTTCGATAAGCTTGATATTGATGTAGATGACTCGAAAGCAAAATCGAGTTGGATTTCGACATCGAAAACTGAGGGTAAAATTAAATACAACAATCGTGTAATACAGAAAAACCTTGTACCGAACGTAGTTGATATGGGTTTGAGCGACGCCATGTTTCTGCTCGAAAATGCTGGTTTACGCGTAATTGTAAAGGGACGAGGCAAAGTAGTTAGTCAATCGGTTTCGCCTGGCGTAAAGGTAAAAACCGGAGAATCAATAACTTTAGACATGAGCTTAGGATGAAGACACTAGCAGAAATTATAGAAAAGCTAAAAGTGAAGCAACTAATTGGAAACGAAAACGTTGCTATTTCGAGCGTATGTTTCGATTCGCGAAAAGTAACGGACGGAAGTTTGTTTGTGGCTACTCGCGGCACGCAAACCGATGGACATCAGTTTATTGCAATTGCAATTGAAAAAGGTGCCGTGGCAATTGTTTGCGAGCAAATGCCAACGAACACACCAACCAACGTAACTTTTGTTTTGGTTAACGATTCGGCTAATGCGCTTGGCTATATTGCATCGGCATTTTACGGCAATCCGTCGTTGTTCTTAAACCTTGTTGGCATTACCGGAACTAACGGCAAAACCACTACAGCCACCCTGTTATACCGTATGTTTAAGCAACTTGGCTATAAGGTGGGTTTAATATCGACAGTTAAATATTTTGTGAACAATACCGAAGTAGAAGCTACGCACACAACGCCCGATGCATTGCAGCTTAACAAGTTAATGAGCGAAATGGTTTCCGAAGGATGCGAATATTGCTTTATGGAAGTAAGCTCGCATTCGGTTGTGCAGCACCGTATTGCAGGCTTAACGTTTGCTGGCGGTATTTTTTCGAACCTTACACACGACCATCTCGATTTTCATAAAACATTCGACGAATATCTTAAAGCTAAACAGTTATTTTTTAACCAATTACCATCTCATTCGTTCGCGTTAACAAATATCGACGACAGAAACGGTAAAATAATGGTTCAGAATACAAAGGCGAGCGTTAAAACATATACCCTTCGAGCAATGGCCGATTTTCGCTGCAAAGTGCTTGAAAGTCATTTCGATGGAACATTAATGACCATTAACAGTGCCGAAGTTTGGACACATTTTATTGGCGAATTTAATGCCTACAACCTCACTGCAGTTTATGCTACAGCCATTTTACTTGGAGAAAAACACGACGACGTGCTCAGAATAATTTCGAACCTAACTGCTGTTTCTGGGCGTTTCGAATACATACGGTCGCGCACTGGCATTACTGCCATTGTAGATTATGCTCACACACCCGATGCGCTCGACAATGTGTTGCGGTCTATAAACCAGATTAGAGGCGGTGCCGAGCAGTTGATTACCGTTGTTGGCGCTGGTGGCGATCGCGACCGCACTAAACGACCTGTAATGGCGCGCGTTGCAGCCGAAAATAGCACCAAAGTAATTTTAACCTCCGATAATCCTCGTAGCGAGAATCCAGAAGAAATAATTGCCGAAATGTTAACGGGTATTGATGCTTCGCTACAGCGAAAAGTGCTGCATATTACCGACCGACGCGAGGCAATACGCACAGCCTGCATGTTGGCACAAAAAGGCGATATTATACTTGTTGCCGGAAAAGGACACGAAGATTATCAGGAAATTAAAGGTGTAAAACATCATTTCGATGATAAAGAGGTAATTGCAGAACAATTTGAAACACTAAGCCTTAACTAATATGCTGTACTATTTATTTAATTATCTCGAACAGTTCGACTTCCCTGGTGCACGAATGTTTCAATACATTTCGTTTCGGTCGTCGTTGGCAATCATTACATCGGTGCTAATTGCTTTGATTATCGGGAAACGAATAATACAATACCTTCAGCGAAAGCAGGTTGGCGAAACAATACGCGAGCTTGGACTCGAAGGTCAAATGGCCAAGAAAGGCACGCCAACAATGGGCGGTATAATTATTTTAATTTCGATATTAGTCCCCACGCTCTTGTTTTGCGACTTACTAAATGTGTATGTGATACTTATGATTATTACAACCGTTTGGCTGGGCTTTATCGGTTTTATGGACGATTACATTAAAGTATTTAAAAAGGACAAAAAAGGACTGAAAGGTAAGTTTAAAATTCTGGGACAGATATCGTTAGGCATTATTGTTGGGTTAACTTTCTATTTCTCGCCACAGGTGGTTGTTAGAGAAAAGGCAGCAACGCCAACCGTGCTTCAGCAACAATTATTAGCCAATGACAATAATGCCGAAACTTCTGCAAAGCCTGTTGCCATAGGTCGCGACATTAAAATAACCTCAACAACCATACCTTTTTTCAAGAACCAAGAATTTCATTACAAGCATATAATTGGATTTCTTGGTAATGAAGCGCAAAAACGTTGGGAATGGATTGTGGTAGTGTTAGTTGTAATATTAATTGTTACCGCAGTTTCCAACGGCGCAAATATTACCGATGGGTTGGACGGGCTAGCCTCAGGAACATCGGCAATTATAGGCGTTACGCTCGGAATTTTAGCGTACGTATCGGGGAACTTGATTTTCGCTAACTATTTAAATATAATGTACATACCAAATACTGGCGAATTAGTAATATTTATAAGCGCATTTATTGGCGCAACGGTGGGTTTTTTGTGGTACAATACTTATCCGGCACAAGTGTTTATGGGCGATACAGGTAGTTTGTCGCTTGGCGGAATTATTGCGGTTTTTGCTATTTTAATTCGTAAAGAACTGTTAATCCCTATATTATGTGGCATTTTTTTAGTCGAAAACCTGTCGGTAATAATGCAGGTTAGCTACTTTAAATATACACGAAAACGGTTTGGTGAAGGGCGTAGAATATTCAAAATGGCTCCGTTACACCATCATTATCAAATGAAAGGATATCCGGAAGCGAAAATTGTTACCCGCTTTTGGATAATTGGAATTGTACTAGCTATTTTAACCATAGTAACATTAAAAACCCGTTGATTAACAACAACCTACAACAATGACAGATATTAAACGAATTGTAGTTCTGGGAGGTGCCGAAAGTGGCGTTGGTGCTGCAGTGCTAGCCAAATTGAAAGGTTTCGAGGTTTTTTTGTCCGATTCGGGAATAATTCGAGGGAAATACAAGGAAGTGCTTGAGGCTTACGATATTGATTTTGAGGAAGGTAAACACACCTCAAATAAAATTATGGATGCTGCGGAAGTTATAAAAAGCCCAGGAATATCCGAAAAAGTTGAGATAGTTAAATCGTTGAGAGATAAAAAGATACCTATTATTTCGGAAATTGAATTTGCAGGAAGATATACCACCGCCAAAAAGATTTGCATTACTGGAAGCAACGGCAAAACCACCACCGCCACGCTTATTCATCACATGATGAAAAAAGCAGGCATGAACGTTGGCTTAGCAGGCAATGTTGGCGAAAGCTTTGCAATGCAGGTTGCAACACAAAACTACGATTATTATGTTATTGAACTAAGTAGCTTTCAGTTAGACGGGATGTTCGATTTTACTGCCGATATTGCAATACTACTGAACATTACGCCCGACCATTTAGATAGGTACGATTACGAATTGCAAAATTATGTCGATTCGAAATTTCGCATAATAAATAATTTAAATCAGGACAATTTTTTCATCTTTTGTTCCGACGACGATATAACTATCAAGGAGTTAGAAAAAATTGTAACTACCGCTCAAAAACTTCCATTCTCAATAAAAACAGCAACAACTACCGCATTTATCGAGAATAACTACATGAATATCAATTATCGTGGCGACGATTTCACCATCTCGCTCGATGAATTGTCGCTTCGTGGAAAACACAATATATACAATTCCATGGCCGCAGGTATTGCAGGCAGGGTTCTAGATATACGAAAAGATATTATCCGCGAAAGCTTAATCGATTTTCAAGGTGTTGAACATCGCTTGGAACACGTTCTAAAAATACATGACGTCGATTTTATTAACGACTCGAAGGCAACTAACATTAATTCAGCATGGTACGCTCTCGAAAGCATGTCAACCCCTACTGTATGGATTGTTGGCGGACAAGATAAAGGCAACGATTACGCCGAACTAGCCGAGCTTGTAAAACAGAAAGTTAAGGCTATTGTTTGTTTAGGAATCGACAACTCAAAGATTATTAAGGCTTTCGATGGTTTGGTGCCAACTATTATCGAAACCAAATCGATGAATGAGGCAGTAAAAAACTGCTACAAACTAGCTAAAAAAGGCGAAACAGTATTATTATCACCGGCTTGCGCAAGTTTCGATTTGTTCGAAAACTACGAAGACCGCGGAAGCCAGTTTAAAGAATGTGTGAGAGAATTGTAGTATAGTACCAAGTACTTAGTACTAAGTACTAAGTACTTGGTACTAAAAAAAATAGAAAAATGACCGAAACACTACGTAAATACCTTAAAGGCGATGCCGTAATATGGGGAGTGATTGTATCACTGTCTGTTATTTCGTTGCTGGCGGTATATAGTTCAACCGGTACATTGGCATACAAATACCACGAAGGCAACACTGCGTTTTATGTGATGAAGCATTTTACGTTTCAATTTATAGGCTTAGTAATTATTTTCATAACTCATTTAATACCATACAAATACTATTCGCGCCTTTCGCAATTGCTTCTTCTATTAAGCATTCCGCTACTGGCGTTAACCTTAGTTTTTGGCCGAAATTTAAACGATGCATCGCGCTGGCTTACCATTCCTGGGCTGGGGTTTTCGTTTCAAACGTCCGATTTTGCAAAGTTGGCACTTATGATGTACATAGCGCGAATGCTGTCGCTTAAACAGGACGACATTAAAGATTTTAAAAAAGCTTTTCTGCCTATAATAATACCAGTTGGCGCGGTTTGCGTACTAATTTTACCTGCAAATTTATCAACGGCACTAATGGTATTTTTGGTAAGTGTAATACTAATGTTTGTAGGTCGTATATCGCTAAAGCACTTATCGTTATTGGGATTGGTGGGTGCCGTTTTCCTTGGTCTGTTCATTTGGTTAGCTCCTATGACAAAAACCACACTTGGACACCGCGTTGAAACTTGGAAACATCGCATAGAAACCTATACCACAGGCGGAAGCGTTGAAAAACAAGATAATTTTCAGGCCGAGCAAGCAAAAATTGCTATTGCAACGGGCGGCATTATTGGAAAAGGACCAGGTAAAAGCATGCAACGCAACTTCTTACCGCACCCGTATTCCGACTTTATTTATGCCATAATTATCGAAGAATACGGTCTTTCAGGCGGCGTATTAGTTTTAACACTCTACCTATGGTTACTTTTTCGGGCTGGCATTTTAGTTCGAAAAAGCGAAAGAACATTCCCTGCCTTTTTGGCGTTTGGCTTGGCATTGATACTAATTTTTCAGGCAATGACAAATATGGCAGTAGCTGTAAATTTATTCCCAGTAACGGGTCAAACCCTGCCAATAGTGAGCATGGGAGGCTCATCGATGCTATTTAGCTATTTCGCTCTAGGCATTATTTTAAGCGTTAGTAAAGGCATTAATAAGGTAGGCAAAACAGCCGAGCCTTCTAAAACAAATAACGAACATATAACAGAACATATAGAAGATGAACAACCCGAATAAACGAGTTATAATTAGTGGTGGAGGAACGGGAGGGCACGTGTTTCCAGCAATTGCGATAGCTAACGCACTAAAAGCTATAGATCCCGAAATAGACATTCTATTTGTTGGTGCCAAAGGGCGCATGGAAATGGAAAAAGTTCCTGCAGCAGGATATACAATTGTGGGATTGCCAATTATGGGTTTTCAACGAAAGCTATCATTCAAAAATGTTGTGGTTGTGCTGAAGTTGGTTTACAGCCTTATTAAAGCACGCCAGATAATTAAAAAATTCAACCCTGCCGTTGCTGTAGGTGTTGGCGGATATGCCAGCGGACCCGTTTTGCGTATTGCAGCAAAATTGAATATACCAACACTAATACAGGAACAAAACTCGTACGCAGGCGTAACAAACAAACTGTTAGCTAAAAAAGCCAACAAAATTTGCGTTGCTTACGAAAATATGGATAAATTCTTCCCCAGCGAAAAAATTATCGTAACTGGAAACCCTGTACGTCAGGATTTGGAAGCAAAATCGAATAGTTTCGAAGAAGCTATAAGATACTTTGGGCTAAACGCCAACAAGAAAACAATATTAGTTTTGGGCGGAAGCTTAGGTGCTAAAACTATTAACCAATGCTTGCTCGATAATTTAGGGAAAATATCGGCCTCGGGCGTGCAAATTATCTGGCAAACTGGCTCGAAATATTTTAACAACGTAAAAGCTCAGGTGGTTGGACGAAACATTCAAAATGTTAAAGTTCAAGATTTTATAACCCGTATGGATTTGGCGTATTCCGTAGCCAATTTAGTTATTTCGCGCGCCGGTGCTTGCACCATCTCCGAAATATGTTTGGTTGGCAAACCTTCAATACTAGTGCCTTCGCCCAATGTGGCCGAGGATCACCAAACTAAAAATGCTCAGGCATTAGTCGATAAAGATGCCGCACGAATGATTATTGACCGTGAAGCCTCTGCGATATTAGTCGATACAGCTCTTTTTCATGTAAATAACGAACAGCTTATAAAAACTTTAGCCGAAAATGCCGCGAAAATGGCTGTTCGAAATTCGGCTCAACATATTGCCAAAGAAATAATAAAACTAATAAACTAATACTGTGAACCTTAACCAAATACATAACGTTTACTTTTTAGGCATTGGCGGCATTGGCATGAGCGCATTGGCTCGTTATTTTATAAGCCTAAACAAGGTTGTTTCAGGTTACGACCGTGCCGAAACTCAACTTACCCGCGAACTTGCCGACGAAGGAATGGTAATTCATTACACCGAAAATGTGAAATTGATACCTAAACAGTTCCATAACAGCAAAAACACGCTGGTTATTTTCACTCCGGCGGTTCCGCAAAACCATTCCGAATTGCTATATTTTCGCCATGGCGGATTCGAAATTAAGAAACGTGCTGAAGTACTGGGAATTATATCGACCGCAAACGATGTGCTTGCCGTTGCCGGAACTCATGGAAAAACCACCACATCAACAATGGTGGCGCATTTACTTAAAAATTCGCCTACCGATTGCAACGCTTTCCTTGGCGGGATAGCAATAAACTATAATAACAATTTACTACTTTCTAAAACAAGTAGTTATGTAGTTGTTGAGGCCGACGAGTACGACCGCTCCTTCCTGAAATTAAATCCGAAAGCAGCCATCATTACCTCTATCGATGCCGACCATTTGGACATTTACGGCACTTTCGAAGAGTACCAATCGGCATTTCGCCAGTTTGTATCTCAAATAAAAACTGGTGGCTTTCTAATTATTAAAAAAGGACTTGAAATTGGCAACGTATCAACTAATATTCAACAATATACATACTCACTTAAGGACGAAGCCAATTACTACGCAAAAAATATAACTATACAAAACGGTTATTATCATTACGATGTGGTAACACCCTCTAGCACAATCGAAAACGTAAAACTCGGTTTCCCCGGATTGCTAAATGTCGAAAACTCAATTGCCGCAATAGCCATGGCACACCTTATAGGCATTGGCAACAACGATATTCGTACGGCAATGGAAAGCTTCCTAGGTGTAAAACGCCGTTTCGAATACCATATTAAAACCGACAACCTAGTGTTTATCGACGATTACGGTCATCATCCCGAGGAACTGCGATACACCATCGAGTCGGTTCGCGAAATGTTTCCAAGTAAAAAAATTACTGGAATATTTCAGCCTCATCTATTCTCGCGCACCAACGATTTCGCCACCGAATTTGCTCAAAGCCTTAGTTTGCTCAACGAGCTTATTCTACTCGAAATTTACCCTGCACGCGAGCTGCCAATGCCAGGCGTATCTTCGCAAATGGTGTTCGATAAGGTAACAATCGCAAACAAACATCTTTGCCCTAAAGCCGATTTATTGAGTTTTATTGAAGCAATGGATATGCCCGAAGTGATAATAACCATGGGCGCTGGTGATATCGATACGTTTATTGAACCCATTAAAGAAATACTTTTAAATAGAAGCTGAAAAAACTCATTTAAACTTAAAAAAATGAATATAACTCAATGTTTACCAATAATTTCAAATTTTTTCCTTGCTACTTTTTTATTCGCTTTCGCTCATGAGAGCGCCTTCGGCTAAGTTTTCGAAAAAAGTAACCAAAGAAGAGTTTTCATAGAGACACTAAGTAGAATTTGAATACCGAATGAAGAAAGCTAAACATATCGTCCTCTGGTCTCTGGTTGCCATGTATTTGGCCGCCACACTAAGCTTTATTGCCGACAGGCAGCAACATTTGGTGTGTAACCAATTGGAGGTATGCATTGTTGACAGCCTTCGCAACGGGTTTGTATCCAATAAAAGTATTCAGGCGTTATTGCTCCGTAAAGGCATTAACCTTATCGGGAAAAATTATCGCGATATCGACCTCAAATCGCTTGAAGAAGTAGTAAACAATTACCCACCCGTGGAAAAAGCCGAAGCTTTTAAAACGGCGTCGGGCAAAGTAATTGTAGAAGTTAAACAGCGTAACCCGATATTGCGGATAATAGACCAAAATAACGAAAGCTATTACGTTGACGATAAAGGGTATATAATGAAACTGAGCGACAATTACACCTCACACGTAATAATAGCAAACGGTAATATACGCAGCAATTTTCAGCACACAAATAAAACCAATGTGTTGGAATTAGAACATCAATCCGTTGGCAAACGCTTGGTCCTTACCGATTTGTTTAAGCTAGCGCAGTTTATTGGCGATAGCAAATTTTGGAACGCTCAAATACAGCAAATATTCGTAAATGCAGCTGGCGATATTGAGTTGATTCCCAGAGTTGGAGCGCATATAATTGTGTTTGGCGATTTTACCGAATGCGAAACAAAGTTCGAAAATCTTATGAGCTTATATACTAACGGATTACCAGCAACGGGCTGGAATAAATACGAAACAATAAATTTGAAATATAAAGGACAAGTAATTTGTACTAAACGCGAATAAACCTATGAATTCTAAAAAAGACTACGTAGCCGCCATCGACATTGGCACTACCAAAATTGTTGCAGTAATTGGGAAACGTACCCCAAACCGTAAACTCGAAATTATCGGTATGAGTAAAACCGTTTCGAAAGGCGTTAAACGAGGCGTTGTGCTCAATATCGACGAAACCGTGGGTGCCATACAAACAGTTGTAAACGAGATACAACTAAAAACTGGTTTGCAACTCTCCGAAGTATTTGTTGGCATTGCTGGCCAGCACATTAAGAGCTTAAAAAATCGCGGATATATTAATCGCGATTCGTACGACGACGAAATTACCAACGAAGAGGTAAAACGCCTTATCGACGATGCTCACAAGATAGGTATCGATATTGGCGAGGAAATAATACACGTACTGCCACAAAGTTTTGTGGTGGACAGCGAAACTGGCGTAAAAAACCCTGTGGGCATGTCGGGCAAACGTCTTGAAGCTAATTTCCACATCGTTGTTGGTCAAATAGCATCAATAAAAAACATCGAAAAATGTGTAAGTCGTGTAGGGCTTCGTATTCACGATGTAATGCTCGAACCATTAGCGTCGGCATCGGCCGTTTTAACCGACGACGAGCTCGAAGCTGGCGTTGCCCTCGTTGATATTGGCGGCGGCACTACCGATATTGCTGTTTATCACGAAGGTGTAATTAGGCACACCGCGGTTATTCCGTTCGGCGGAAACGTGGTTACCAAGGACATAAAAGAAGGTTGCTCTATCCTCGACCGCCAAGCTGAAGAACTGAAAATTAAGTTCGGCTCGGCTCTTGGCGATTTGGCCGAGGAAGATAAAGTGGTTATCATTCCAGGTATTTCGGGTCGCGACTCGAAAGAGATTTCGTTCAAAAGTCTCGCATACATCATCCAATCGCGTATGGAAGAAATTTTCGATGCCGTAATGTTCGAAATTGAAAGCTCCGGATGCCACGAAAAACTTAGCGCAGGCATAGTTATCACAGGTGGTGGAGCAATGTTACGCCATCTACCTCAGTTAGTGCGGTTTCGTACCGGCATGGATGTACGCATAGGCTACCCTAATGCCCATTTGGCAGGAAGCGCAACCGACGATATTAACCAACCTATGTATGCCACCAGTGTAGGCTTGCTATTGAAAGGTTACGAATTTATGGATTCGAAATGGACGGATGTTAAAACACAGCAACCAGAAATTACGGCTGCAAAACCCGAAAAAATTGTTGAACTGGAGCTTGAACCAGCTTTTGCCAACGATATAGAACCCGAACGCAAACCCAAAGGTAGCATCTTCGATAAGCTAAAAAACACAATTACCGAGATATTCGACGAAACAGGAAGTAAAATGTAAATTTAGGCTAGAAGCTATTTAGGCTGGAGGCTGGAGGAGCTTCATTGGAATCAGTAAAAACGAATTATTTCCTTTCGATGCTTTCTCCTACAGCCTAAAGCCTACAGCCTGCAGCCTACAGCCTAAAGCCTATTAAAAGTAGTTACCATAATTCAATAAACCCCTTAAAAACAAAAAACTATGGCCGAAGAACTTATAAATTTCGATTTACCGGTTGACAGATCATCAATCATAAAGGTAATTGGCGTTGGCGGCGGTGGAAACAACGCGGTAAACTACATGTTTCGCCAAGGTATTAAGGATGTAAATTTTATGATTTGCAACACCGATGCCCAAGCATTGGAAACCAGTCCAGTAGGTGTAAAAATACAGCTCGGTGCTTCGCTTACCGAAGGGCGTGGAGCTGGCAATAAGCCCGATATTGGTCGCAAAGCTGCAGTAGAAAGCATCGAGGAAATACTCGAAATGCTTACTAAAAATACCAAAATGGTATTTATCACTGCTGGCATGGGCGGCGGTACTGGCACTGGTGCGGCGCCTGTTATTGCAAAAGCTGCAAAGGAAATG
Organism: Bacteroidales bacterium; assembly: GCA_025361285.1. Classification (GTDB taxonomy): domain Bacteria; phylum Bacteroidota; class Bacteroidia; order Bacteroidales; family JAAUTT01; genus JAAUTT01. Next base: position 50,235 of record JANYAP010000053.1, read on the forward strand.
GGTATCCTTACAGTCGCAATAGTTACGCTTCCGTTTAAATTCGAAGGAAACACACGTTTACAACAAGCTATTCAGGGTATTAACGAACTTCGCGACAATGTAGATTCGCTGCTGATTATAAACAACGAAAAACTTCGCGAGATTTACGGAAACCTAAAACTTTCGGAAGCCTTTTCGAAAGCCGACAACGTGCTGGCTATGGCCGCCAAAGGTATTGCCGAAATTATTACCGTGCATGGTTATATAAACGTCGATTTTGCCGATGTGCAAACAGTTATGGCCAATAGCGGCGTGGCAATAATGGGCTCGGGGCTCTCCGAAGGCGACGATCGCGCTCTTATGGCTATTCAAATGGCTCTTACCTCGCCATTGCTTAACAACAACGACATTACTGGCGCAAAAAATATACTGCTAAACATAACCTCGGGCGTAGAGGAAATAAGCATGGACGAAGTAGGAATTATTACCGACTATGTTACCAAATCGGTTTCGAAGGATGCGCTAATTATTTGGGGCACAGGCATCGACGAAACCCTTGGCGATCGAATAAGTGTAACAATAATAGCTACTGGTTTCGAAGCCAATAACATACCCGAATTACACATGGAAACAAAACGCGTATCGCAGGCCGAACGCATTCCGTTGTACGAAACAATAAAGCAAAGCAATAACGATCTCGATTTTCAAGTTAAAGAACGTATTAATAGCGAGGGCGCACCACAGCGAACCTTCGAATTTAGCATCCCCGAAAACAAAAACATGCCCTTATCGTTGTTTCCCAACGAAAAACTTGCCGAATTCGAGGTGAAAGTCAACCCTAAAAAGGCAGCACAGCGGGTTGAAGAACTTAAAAAGAACCATGGCAGAATGAAGGAAACAGGCTACACGTCAACCGACGAAAAGTCGAATATCGAACAGCTTGAAAACGTGCCAGCTTACGTTCGTAAAAACGTTGCTATCGACCAAAAACCGAAGGGCGACAACACTATATCGAAGGTTTCGCTTAGCACCGACGACGACAACAACGTACGCCTACGTCAAAACAATTCGTATTTGTATGATAATGTAGACTAATTGGGAATTTTTTATTTTTTATTGGCTATTTTTTATTGAGAAAACATAGAGTCCTAACCTTATGAGAAAATAATATAATCGTCATCGATACCCTAATCTCTTTTGCGCCCTAATGTTATAAGTGTTAACTTTGATTAGTTTAACCTCATAAAAATATCATTATGGCTCAGGATAAAATAGTTGCTGGAATTGCGTCCTTCGGCATGTCGGGGAAAGTATTTCATGCTCCTTTGTTGTGTAATCACGATGGGTTTTACCTTAAAGCAATTGTTGAGCGCAGTAACGATATGGCACGGCAATGGTATCCCGATGTGGAAAGCGTTCGTTCGTTCGACGAGTTATTGCACGATACTGAAATTGACTTAGTTATAATTAATACTCCCGACCATACTCACGCCGAGCTTGCACACAAAGCTTTAATGGCTGGCAAACATGTAGTTGTAGAAAAACCATTTACACTACACGCTGGCGAAGGCGAGGATTTACTCAATTTAGCAACTCGTAAAAGCAAGATAATAAGCGTGTTTCAGAACCGGCGTTGGGATGGCGATTTTTTAACCATCCAAAAAGTTATTAATGAAGGCTTGGTTGGCGAGCTAGTTAACTTCGAGTCCAATTTCGATCGTTTCCGAAACTATATACAGCCAAATTCGTGGAAAGAAGATTCCTCAAATGGTACAGGAACCATATATAACCTAGGTTCGCATCTAATCGATCAGGCACTTGTGCTTTTCGGTTTGCCCGAAGCCGTAACCGCCGAGCTACGTACCCTTAGACCAGAAGGTATGGTCGACGATTTTTTTGAAGTTCTTCTTCATTATACTGGTATGCGTGTTGCATTAAAAGCCAGCTATTTAGCTCGCGAAGCTGGTGCACGCTTTAGTTTGCATGGCACACAAGGTTCGTTTGTTAAATACGGACTTGATCCTCAAGAAAATGCACTAAAAGCAGGCCATTCGCCACAGAGCACAGATTGGGGCAAGGAAAAACCCGAAATGTGGGGCACTCTAAACACTGAAAAGCATGGCTTACACTATGTTGGAAAGCTAGAAACCATTGCTGGCAATTACATGGCATTTTACGACAATATTTACGATGCAATTATTAACGGTAAAGAGCTAGCAGTAAAGCCCGAAGAAGCTATAAATGTTATAAGTATTATTGAGGCTGCGCTTGAGAGCTATAAGCTGAAACGAACTATCTCATTATAAGTTAAAAAAAACGCAGAGGCACAGAGACACTGAGTTTAAATTCCTCTGCGTCTTGGAGTCTCTGCGTACAATATCAATGAGTTAGAAGCTAAAATTCACACCCACCAAATAGGTAGCACCAATGCGATCGGTATAAGCAAATTCCTTGCTGTCGTTGCTCGGAATAAAGTTACGGGCATTTACATACACGCTATTTTCCTTCCAAACTTTATACGAAATCTTTATTGTAGGTATCATTTTAGCTTTTACCTTGTACATATCCGATGCGCCTAATGCATCAGCAACATCAACCTTATTCATCATAATAGTTTGTGAACTATAAAAATATGCTGTTGCAAAAATCGATAATTTATCGGTTGGCATATAATCTATAGACAACCCACCGTAAAACGTTGGAGTACTTTTGTTGTAGGTGTCAATGGTATCGGCACTCGCAAAATCAGTTTTTGATGAGTACTGCTGATTTTTGTTAGCATTAATTTCGCCAAAACGTGTAGCATTAAAATATGGGTTAGGTACCACGTTGCCATTTATTGTAACTGTTGGAGTAATTGCAGCACCATCAGCAGCTAATGGCTTACTAATCATTGTACTAAAGTCTTGCCAAATAGTTCTATTATAGAAATTGTTAATTTTTGTTTCCTGCAATGTTCCAAATAATCTAAAGTTTAATTCTTTATTTAAAGCCACACTAATGTTAGTGGTTATACCTTGTTGAACTGTTGTCATATCAAAGTTATGATAACTAATTGTTCCAGTTATATCTCCTAAAGATGGGCTTTTACTTAATCCCATAAATACATAAGTCCAATCGGCGTTAAAACTCATACTATCTGGTACAAAATAGCTATAATCTTTTGTCTCGGTTCTAAAAGCCTCAATGTCAACGATAATATGTTTGCCTAATTTTGTTCTATATCCAAGTTCAATCATATCAGCTGTAGGGAGCTTTAAATTTTGGTTGCCGTTCCAAATAAGTGTGTACGACGATGGGCCGCCAGGTACAGTATTTGGTTCTATAATATTCCAATGATAATCGGCGTGAGTATCAACAATAAACGGACCACGGTTTGCTCGCGAATAAACAGCACGTACAATATTATTATCGGTTATATTAAATGTTGAAATAAACTGGTACGTAAAATAAGTTTTGTTTGGCAAATTATACTTATCGGCACGTAAAGCTGCTATTAAGCGAAGTTTTTCGAATGGTTTGTAATCGGCACGAATAAAACCTGCCATACCAGTAAGTAATTTATCGCCATTTAAAAAACCTTCATTTTTAGCTATATCAACATAATCCTTATCGCTATAAACAGTGTTAGAATAGCTTATACCAGGACGAAGTGTTAATTTATTAAGTTTGTACTCGTACTCCAATTGAGTATTTAAAATTTTAGGTGAAATATGCCAGGCTGGTTTACCACGCTCCACCTGCTGATTACCCCACATATAGTTAGTTTGGAAATCGAACCCGTAGGCTTTTGTTTTAAAATCGACATATTGTGTGTTCGACTTACGACCAGCATAAGGCATTTGGTGGTTTCCGAGCGATGTTAAAACAATATCGGACTCCTGCACACCTGTTGAAAGGTTAAAATGCACATCTTTATTTAAATCGTAAAACAAAAATGCATTTGCTCCATAATTACTCGCCGAATGTTTTTTACTAATAATTTGGTCTTTAAAATCACCCTCTGCTGGTTGTTTCTTTCTCGAAGGCATTGGATCCCAATAGGTAGTTAGAGTATCCATTTCATCGTAAGTAAAGCTCTTATTTAAATCGAAAACATAAAACTTATCATCAAACCTTTCGGCGGTAAGATAATTACCCGATACGCGAAACTTAAATTTATCGCCTACCCCACCCGATAGTCCAAGATTTGCAATTTTGGTGTTTTGTGTTCCAACCTGAACATTTCCGTGGGCGCTTAATTTATTGCTTTCGGGCGTTTTAGTAATTATATTTATTACACCTGCCACTGCGTTAGGCCCGTACAAAGCGCTCGATGGGCCGCGTATTACCTCGATACGTTCCACATCGTTAATATCAATTGGTAAACTTTCCCAAAAAGTACCGCCAAACGAGTAGTTATAAACAGGTCGATTGTCTATCATTACAAGCGACATAGCATCTTCGGAATAAACAAACATATTTTTTGGTGGAACGTTATCGTTTCCACGAATGTGCATATCGTAATTACCAGTAGTTTTCTCGCGCACAATCATACCTGGCACTAAACGTAAAGCTTCGGGTATACTACGAGCACCCGATTTAATAAGCTCTTCCTTAGATATAACAGTGGTTGAAAGTGGCGATTGAAACACTTTTTCTTTTGATTTTGATGCCGACGAAACGTCCTTATTCAAAATCATTTGCAAAAGCTCGTCGGCGCTAACGCCCATAATCGATGCTAGGTTTATAAGTTCTTCGAACGGAAGGTTAAGAAGCTGTTCGTAAGTCATTTCCATAATCTCATCGCGCGTGGGTACCTTTTTATCGGTTTGCTGTGCAAATAATTGCGATGAGTAGGCTAAACAAAAGGCAAGAATAAAGATTTTGAATATATTTTGAATTTTCATGGTTATATTATTGTTATATTAATACTTAATTTACTGGTATTCCTAACGATACAAGCGATGAATTTACCTTTAAGTGATGCGATTCGATAGCACTTTTCGATATTTGAAACGATTGCTTCGTGCCTGTTTCAACAAAGTTAATACCATAAACTGCCGAATTACTATCGGTAATAATTAAAACACTTCTTCCTTCGAGTTGATGATCAGCGTCGGTTGCCGATTTTTTATGCGACGACGAAATATAAAGTATCTGCGACCCAATAGCTTCCAAAGCGCTACCAATCTTTTTTATTTCCATGGTGGCGCTACCAATTTTTTTAATTTTGGCAATGTTTTCCAGTTCGCCAATTATTGGTGAATCGCCAAGAACCGCTATTTGAAAAGTCGAACCAGTGGTTGGCCATTCAATATAATTAGTAAAGTTGTAAATAAACAGAGCCTTAAACTCAGACCTCCTGACTTGGCGTAGTTTAAAATGTCGCAGATTTATATACCAATTTTAAATTAGTACCTGGAAATTCGGTTTCAGAGTCATTTAAATGAATGCATATTTTTTGCACAGCTTCATTGTCCCTATTGGATGCC
>JANYAP010000064.1 GCA_025361285.1 Bacteroidales bacterium
TGAGAAATATCACTAAATTTTTCGTCCTTACTTGTGTAATCGTAGCCAATCAGCGGGTAATAACGAACGTCGTTCTTCAAAGGTTTTGACGGATTAAAACTTTATCCTGGAGCTTATGCTAAATTTGGCTTAAGCTTCGAGTACAGTAAGTTAGATTTAGTTCTACATTCAATAGATGTTGGGGTTATTGCCGAAGGATTTCTGCAAAAACTACCCCTTATGGCTACCAAGGAAAATAATCAGTTTTTCTTAACGCTTTTCATTAGCTATCGCCTCGGAAAAGTTATCGATTCCAATGCCGTTAAAAAGAAAACAAAAAGCGACGACTTCTTTTAAATTTATGTTATTTACTCGAAATAGCTTCGCAATAACTTCATTATTCATACATTAACTTATTTTTTTTGCATTTAATTTTTACAATTCCCCTAAAAAAATGCAAATATTATAACATGTGTATTCAATTATGTATTAAATTTGCGATTCTTTATTAATCAAACAAAATTGATAACAAATAAATAATGTTTTTATGGCAAAAATTAAAGTAGGTATAAATGGTTTCGGACGAATTGGCCGCCTAGTGTTTCGTGCTGCACAAGAAAGAAACGACATTGAAATTGTTGGAGTAAACGATCCATTTCTCGATCTCGATTACTTGGTTTACATGTTAAAGTACGATACTGTTCATGGTTTATTTAAAGGAACTGCCGAAAATAAAGGTGGTAAATTTATTGTTAACGGCAAAGAGGTTGCATTTTTCGCATGCATGAAAGCCGAAGAAATTGCTTGGGGTTCGGTTGGTGCCGACTACGTAGTTGAATCGACTGGAGTTTTTACCACTATCGACACAGCTTCGGCTCACTTAAAAGGTGGTGCAAAGAAAGTTATTATTTCGGCTCCTTCTAACGATGCTCCAATGTTTGTTATGGGTGTAAACCACAAAACATACACAAAAGACATGAACATTGTTTCAAATGCTTCGTGTACAACCAATTGCTTAGCTCCATTGGCTAAAGTAATTAACGATAAATACGGAATTGTTGAAGGGTTAATGACAACCGTTCACGCCGCTACAAACACTCAAAAAACTGTTGATGCTCCTTCGAAGAAGGATTGGAGAGGTGGACGTTCTATTTTGAACAACATTATTCCATCGTCGACTGGCGCAGCTAAGGCTGTAGGAAAAGTTATTCCTGCACTTAATGGCAAACTTACTGGTATGGCTTTCCGCGTTCCAACCGCCGATGTTTCGGTTGTTGACTTAACCGTTCGCCTTGAAAAAGCAGCAACTTACGACGAAATTAAAGCTACCATTAAAGCAGCTTCGGAAAATGAATTAAAAGGCATTCTTGGTTATACCGAGGATTCTGTTGTTTCTTCCGATTTTATACACGATGCTCGCACATCTATTTTCGATGCTGGTGCTGGTATTGCATTGAACGGCAACTTCGTGAAGTTAGTTAGCTGGTACGACAATGAATGGGGTTACTCAAGCAAAGTACTCGACCTAATTGCTCACATGGATACTGTGAAATAATAAATAAAAAGGGGCTTAAGCCCCTTTTTTATTTTAATAATAGTTGGTAAACCTCTAATTTTTAAATTTCAAAGTATTTGTAATAAGTTTCAACACATAGAAATATAAAATATTGCAATTTGTTTCTATGTATTTCAACTTATTATTATTAGTAAGCTGAAAAAAATACCAAAGTATTGTTTTAACAATACTCGTAAATATATACAGCGAATTTATTAATCTGACATATTTATTTTTAACGCACTAGTTTTAAGTTTATTGGTTCTTAATTCTTAATTCTTACCTCTTACGTATAAATTTCTATTAAATTGAACGGCATACGCAATACATTTTTATAGTGCTTGCCTAAATCGCGTATCGACTCATCGTCTTCCTCGAAATGCCAATTTACCTGACAATCAACACCTTCGTCGTAAAGATGTTTTAGCAACCTCAGCATTGTTAATATCGACTTTGTTGACCCACTATTTATATAGTCCAACTTAACTTCCATGCGCACAACAATATCCTTTGCGTCTTTTGACAGTTCTGTAAGCCAATTTACCAAAGGATCGTAAAAAATAGATGGATTTTCGGGAATCGATCGTCCTTCGAGTTTTAAAATACCACTTTTACTGTTAAAGTTAACAAATGGAGTACTATACGTGCTTTCAATTATCAGTTCGTTCATATTTTTAGCTTCAGTAAGTTATCGCTATTTAAAAATTATTCGTGACGTAATGCAACAATTGGATCCAATCGAGCTGCTTTAACAGCGGGCAAATAGCCCGATATAAGACCTACTAGCAAACATATTGCAACGCCCATTATCATCCACACCCACGGAACAACAAATGAGGTGCCTGTAAAAAGCGACACCGCATTACCTATTAATATACCAAGCACTATACCTACAATTCCACCAAGCTGACCAATTACAACTGCTTCAAAAAGAAACTGTTGCTTAATAGTTTGCGATTTAGCACCCAAGGCCTTTCGTATCCCTATTTCGCTAGTACGCTCGGTTACCGATACAAGCATTATATTCATTAGCCCTATTGCAGCACCAAATAAAGTGATAATTCCAATTAAGGTAGCTGCAAATGTAATTTTTTTAGTGCTTTCTAAAAACATTTTAATGAAAGTATCTATCGATTGTACATTAAAATCGGTTTCGTCGGTAACCGACAAATTTCGAATTTGCCTGAAAACTCCTTCTGCCTCTCCCATTGCGGCATCTAGGTTTTGTGCATCGTGAGGCCGAACGCTAATCGAAAAATTCATATTCGGACTGCTATAGTTCTGACGAACATTGGAATACGGTATAATACACATCCTATCGGTACTAACACCTAACGAACTACCTTTTTCTTTAAGAATGCCAATTACCTTATATTTTCCGTTGCCTATAGCAATATCCTTGTCGAGCAAACTTTCACTACCTTCGCAAAGTGTCGAAACTATTTGGCTGCCTACGATAGCGAAATTGCGGTTCATTTCAATATCCTGCACCGAAAAGTTACGACCTTCGCCTATTTCGTAACCACCAGTTAAAATGTAATTTTCGTCGGTGCCAATTACTGGAATATTTGGGCTCGATTTTTTACTTCTATATTTAACTGTAGATGTACCTGATGCATAGGTAGATATTGAAACAGATGCAGGGAAATTGAAACTTTCCTTAAACTCTTCGGCTTGATTGTAAGATATATACGAGAAGTTTTTAGCCCTATTTCTATGCTTGCCCATGTGAACCTGCATTGCCCTACTTTCTATTGCAAAAGTATTGGCTCCTAAGGATGTAAACGAATCGGTAAGCGATTTTTTTATCGATTCGATAGCCGTAAGAATGCCAACTAGTGCCATAATGCCGAAGGCAATAATCAAAATGGTTATTACCGACCGTACCATGTTGCCTCGCACCGATTGCAAGGAAACTCTAATGTTTTCTTTGTACAAAGGATTAATCCTTATATACCTGTAAATCAATAACATTTCAATTATTTTTCTAATTCTAAATTTAGCTATTATTTAGTTGAAATAAAAATTAAAATTTCGCATAAGTAATAATTACTTCATTTACTGATTATTAAAACTTATAAATAAATGATTATTACCCAATTTGTAATTATTGAGGTTTCATAGGAGGTAGGATAGAGGCTGTAGGAACTTCGCTACAAGCTGTAAAACAGTGCTTTTGATACAAATTCGAAAATGTCGATAATTTGCGTAATTAATCCTGACGGGTTTTCGGTAATAAGTACATTATCTTATAATTATAAATTACCGAGGTTATATAGAATACAAAACCCAACAGGTGGGGTGTTAAAAATGCTTATTTTATCAAATATTTTTTCGTTCCATAAATATTTGTATATTTGCTGCAAACTATATATCATGGGCAAAGGTACTCAAATTAAAAGATGTTCTTTAGAGG
>JANYAP010000069.1 GCA_025361285.1 Bacteroidales bacterium
GGCGGCCAATGGGGTTATACTTGTAACTACAAAAAGGGGGAAACAAAGTAAGCCTACAATAAATTTTAGCATGTATAAAGGCATTGGCGTTCCATTGAATTTGCCACAAACAGTTAATGCTGCCGATTATGCCAAATACAAACAAATGAGTTTTGAAAATGGTGGTTCAGATAATGCGAATAACTTAATTTATAACCGAATAGTTAGTGGAGATACTGTAGTATCTACAAACACAAACTGGCAGGACTATTTATATAGAAATCAAATTACTCAAAATTATCGATTGGATTTTTCAGGCGGTGGCGAGGCATCGAAATTTTACTCATCCATAAATTACTACAAAGATGAAGGTAATGTTATTAAAACAAAGTATGAGCGGGTTACAATAAACTTTAATTCCGACAACAAAATTACAAAATGGTTTAGTATTGGCAACTCACTAAATTTAATGTATTCCGACAAAATGCCTTCGCAGTTAAATAGTGCCTTTTTTTACAGGCAAAATCCTTTTATGCCAGTTTATAAAGAGGCTACATTGGATAATCCTTACCAGTATGGAATATTAGATGGTTTGGGACCGTATGGTTTTCAGGGTCCAAATCAGCTAGGGCAAATTGAAGGGAAAACTGTAAACGAATATTACTATAATGTGGCAGGTAATATATATTTCGACATAAAACCTATTAAAGGATTGGTTTGGCACACAATTGTAGGAGGTGATTTTCATTCGCAGCGAAATAACACCTATACTGCTCCATATAATTTTGGATACGACAATATTGATCCAATAGACCGACTATATGTTGAAGCTGACTTTGGAGGAAATTTTGCAGCTAACACCTATGTTAATTATACTTTTGACATTGCCAAAAGTAATTTTTCGTTAATGGCTGGTGGTGAGGTTAAGAAAAATGATCCAGATTACAACTACTATATGGAGGGGCGTAATACTAAAAATGGGATAAAAACTTTTAATGAAACCGATTTAGTTACTAGAAGCCTATATGGTGACCGCGATGATATGGAGGCGTACTATTCATATTTTGGTCGTTTTAATTACAGCTATGATGGAAAGTATTTACTTACAGTAAATGCAAGAACCGATTATAGTTCAAAATTTGGACCTGCTAATAGAATGGGCTTTTTCCCATCGCTTTCGTTGGGTTGGCGTGTTACAAAAGAACCGTTTGCAGCCGCTTTGGCAAACATTATGGATCTAAAAATTCGTTTAGGATATGGCGTTATTGGTAACGATGCATTTGATAATTACGTTTACATTCCAACTTTAAGATCTAGGCAGGTTTATTATGTATTAAATAATAAATTAAGAAATGGTGCATATCCTCAAAAACTTGAAAATGCGAATATAAAGTGGGAAACTGTTAAAACTCAAAATTTAGGGTTCGACATGTTGCTATTTAACAACCGACTGGAAATAAATGAGGATTTCTATATTAAAAACACCTCAGATATGATTATACCAACCGATTTACCAATTTCTGTTGGAATTGGCGACGAACCTGTAGTTGTTCAGAATGTTGGTAATATAAGAAACATAGGTAACGATTTAGCAATTACCTACAAAAGTAATGTTGGCGACTTAAAATATTCAATTGGTGCCACCTTAATGTATAATACACACAAAGTTGAAAGTATTATTTTGCCTATAACAAAAGGCGATTATGGGCAGTTTCAAACCAAAGTAGGTGGCAAAATGAGCAGTTATTATGGATATGAAGTTGATGGCTTGTACCAGGAATCGGATCTACCATATATTAAAGCCATGTTAATTAAAAGTGGCAGAATAACCAATGCTGCAGATTATGATGCTAGATATATGACAGGCCCTGGCGATCTTAAATTTCACGATGTTAATGGCGATACTATTTTTGATAATAAGGACGTTCAGTATTTAGGCGATCCTTGGCCCGATTTTACTTATGGTTTAAATATTGGTCTTGAATTTAAATGGTTTGATTTTAATTTGTTTATACAGGGTGTTAATGGTTTGCAGATATATAATCTTAACCGACGATGCGAGGAAAATGCGTATGGCGATTTTACTTTTACAAACAAAATAAAAAATAGCTGGACGCCTACAAACACAAATACCGACCAGCCCCGAGTTGTACATAACGACCCTAATAAGAACTTCGAAACTTCCAGCTCGTATTTTGTGGAAAATGGCGATTATATGAGAATTAAAAATGTTGCAATAGGTTTCACGTTGCCTAAAAAATGGGTAAACAAAGTAAACCTTCAAAACCTTCGCATTTATGCCAATATTCAAAATGCATTTACTTTTACAAAATATTCAGGTATGGATCCTGAGAATGGCTTCGGCAATAATGCTGATAGAATTCTCGACGATGGTTTTTTCCCTCAGTCGCGTACATATCAATTCGGAGTACAGGTTACATTTTAATATTTAAAAAACAGAATTATGAGACAATATAAGATATTTAAAAAA
>JANYAP010000095.1 GCA_025361285.1 Bacteroidales bacterium
TGTGCTTTGAATGTAACTCGTTTATCCAAATATCCTCTTCATTTAAGCTCAAATCAATAGCAATTGTTTTTCTATCATAAATAACCGAAAATTTATTCTCTAAGAGTTTATAATTATTCAGAAGTGGATGAAATCTCACAAAACCAGCAATTATATTGTTTTCTTCACAAGACTTAATAAAACTTAATTGAGCATTTTCAATAAAATCCCAATCGTTGGTATTCGCAATAGGTCCTCCGTAACCATATTGAGTTTCAAAATCATATATTTTTTCATTAGTAATATTAATTTTGCGCTTTAAATATGGGAATAAAAAGCAATTATTGTTTTGAATAAAAATAAAGCATTCGGCTTTATCAACATCTGTTTCATATAATTTTACATATTCCTCAGTAAAATAAATATCTTTTTGATTTTCAGAAAACAAATCAAGATACTTATTCCAATATATTGTAACAAAACCGTCATTCATAATAAATGTATGCTGTTTATAGTACCCCCATTATTTGGACTAAAAATTCAGTAAGTTAAGACATGCTTCGAATAAAATATTCGGTTAAAACGGGAAATAACTTTTTTGGCTTCCCAAAAGCCTTAAAAAAAGTTATTCTCGTTTTAATCCGCCACAATATACTTATTTTGAGGTGTTTGATAATCTAATGATTGATGCAACCTCTCGTTGTTGTAGAAATCGAAATATGCCTTTAGTCCAGAAAATAAAGATAAGCCATTTTCGTAAACATTCAGATAAACATTTTCGTATTTTACGCTTCGCCACAATCGTTCGATAAAAATATTATCTAAAGCTCTTCCCCTACCATCCATCGATATCGCTATACTACTCTCTTTTAACATATTAATAAATATTTCACTAGTATATTGACTTCCTTGATCGGTGTTTATAATTTCTGGAATACCATGGTTTTTTATTGCCTCTAAAACTAATTCTGTGCACCATTCTGCACTCATTGTGTTAGATAATGACCAATTAACTACATATCTACTATTCAAATCAATGATAGCCGAAAGATACATAAAACCTTTATTCATTGGAATATAGGTAGTATCAGTTGCCCAAACCTGGTTGTTTCTATTTACATCCAAACCTCTTAATAAATACGGGTACTTGTAATGAGTTTTATCCGATACCGTCGTTTTTGGCTCTCTGTAAATTGTTTGCCAGTTTACTAATTCCATTAAGCGACGTACTCGTTTTTCATTAGCAGGATAACCTTTTTTTAAAAGTAGTGCTTGTAAACGTAATACCCCGTAAAAAGGTGTGCTATAATATTGTTCATCAAGCAGTCGCATTATTGCTAAGTTCTCATCAGATTCCTTCCTTGGCTCATAATAATAGCTGCTTTTGGGAACTGATAGCAGTTGACATTGAGTAGAAACGGTTAAGTTTACTATGTCCTTATCTACCATACCTATACGCTCATTTTGGGTAATCATAGCAACTTTTTTTTAGAAAATCGTTCTCAACTTTTAGCTGCCATATTTGAGCGTATAATGTTTGAACATCAACTAAATCTTTTTTTGCAACTATGGCCTCATTTGAAAATAAACTTGAAAACTTGCTCAATGCTAAGGACTTCCATGTAGAAATTTGTGTAGGTAATAGCTCATATCTCTTGGCTAAAACCTCTAAACTTTCTCGTTCTTTTATGGATTCCAAAACAACTTTTGACTTAAAATCTTTACCAAATTTCCTTCTACTTATCGACATAATATTAAAATTTAAAGTTACTACTTCTTATCTTAACTTTCTGTCCAAATTGTGGGGGGTATCATAGAATATAGCGAAGCTATTTTGCTGTGCAGAGAATAGTTCGCCGAAGGTGGGCTGTCCCTTTTTTTTGAATGTTCCATATTTTCAGCAATCCATTTCCAATTAGCATGAATAAATAAATTATACATTTGTAATATATATAATACCAATATATTATGAAAATTTTAACTGCAAGTCAAATCCGATTAGTCGATTCAATTACTATTGATAAAGAACCTATTAATTCGATAGATTTAATGGAACGTGCTGCTAAGCATTGTGTTGAATGGATTATTAATCGATTTGACAAAAACCTTAAGTTACAAATATTTATTGGACCAGGCAATAATGGTGGCGATGGGTTGGCAATAGCGCGTTTATTGGATAATTATGCCCAAAAGGTTGAAGTATATATGCTTACGTCGGTTGATAAGCTTTCGGTCGATTGTTCAATAAATTATAAACTTCTAAAAACCAGCGAAATAGTTAAAATATTTTTTTTAGAAGAAGGTAAGAAATTGCCCCAAATACAACACAATGATATTGTTATAGATGCAATGTTCGGATATGGTTTATCGCGCCCACTAAATGGCATAGCCGAAGCCGTAGTAAAGCATATTAATAGTTCAGCAGCCACGGTAATTGCCATCGATATTCCTACGGGGCTTTTTTCGGAGCTTAACACCTACAATGCCCCCGATGCAATTGTTAAAGCAAATTTCACCATTACGTTTCAGTTGCCTAAATTGTCGTTTTTCTTTGCCGAAAACGAAATGTATGTAGGTGAATGGCATGTAATTAACATTAACTTGCTTGCCGAAGCAATTGATAAACAGCAATCTGAATATAACTATTTGGAAACATGCGATATAGTTCCTTTGTTAAAGAAGCGAAATATTTTCGCGCATAAAGGCACTTATGGGCATGCTTTACTTTTGGCTGGTAGTTATGGCAAAATGGGAGCGGCGGTATTAGCATCGAAGGCTTGTTTAAAATCGGGTGTGGGCTTGCTTACAACACGCATTCCGCAAAAAGGTTACGATATAATGCAAACATCGGTACCCGAGGCAATGGTTAGTGTAGATCCAACGCAGGAACATTTATCATCGATACCCAACGTTACTGGTTTTTCGGCTATTGGAATTGGGCCTGGGTTAGGAACAAACGATTACTGCGGATTGGTTATCAAGCAATTAATGCAAAACGCAAGAGTTCCGTTGGTTATCGATGCCGATGGATTAAACTTGATAGCGAAAAATGCCGAATTACTGAAAAACCTTCCTGTTGATACCATTTTAACCCCACATCCTGGCGAGTTCGATCGATTAGCGGGCGTGTCGTTAAACGGTTATGAACGTAACAGGAAGCAAATTGAGTTTTCGATGCAATATAAAGTAATTGTGGTGCTTAAGGGCGCTTTCACTTCAATTACCTCGCCGCAAGGCTATTGCTGGTTTAATAGCACGGGCAATGCGGGAATGGCTACTGCCGGAAGTGGCGACGTTTTAACAGGAATTATTTTATCTTTGCTAGCGCAAGGTTATAAACCAATACAGGCTGCACAAATTGGTGTGTTTTTGCACGGTTTAGCGGCCGACATTGCTATTTGCGATATTGGCGAAGAATCTTTAATTGCCTCCGACATAATAAAGTATATAGGCAAGGCGTTTTTAAAATTGAAGGAGAGGTTGTAGAGGTTGTAGAAAAGGGTTGTAAAGGTTGTAGAAAAGGGTTGTAAAGGTTGTAGAAAAGGGTTGTAAAGGTTGTAGAAAAGGGTTGTAAAGGTTGTAGAAAAGGGTTGTAAAGGTTGTAGAAAAAAGGTTGTAGAAAAAAGGTTGTAGAAAAAAGGTTGTAGAAAAGGGTTGTAGAGGTTGTAGAATGGGTTGTAGAGGTTGTAGAAAAGGGTTGTAAAGGTTTTAAAAAGGGTTGTATATGAGTTATATAGGTTGTAAAAACGGTTGTAGGGGTTATAAAATTGTTTATAAGGTGTTTTTGAGTGGTAGAATAATTCTGCGGCAATTTTACAACCTTTACAATTTTATAACCTCTAAAGCCTTTAAAACCTTTACAACCTCTAAAACCTTTATAACCTCTATAACTTCTTCAACCTGTACATTCTCTAAAACCTGTACATTCTCTGAAACCTTTACAACCTCTATAACATTTATAACTCTATTTCTTCTTCTAGTGTCTTCCTGTTCCATTTCGAAAGATATTGAGGTATCTAAACTAACAAATGCTCAATCAATTAGCTCGCAAAGTATTATTTATGCACTGCCACAAACAAATATAAATGTGCAGATAGAAGTTACTAAAACCACCATAATTAAAGGTATTTATTCCGATTATGCCTCGAAATACCTAAACATGGCAAATGTACCGATGGTTGATACTCAAACGTATTCAATATCAAACATTAACATCGATGCATTGTTGGAAGCCGACCCATCTCAATATTGCTCAATTACTTATAAAACCTACCCCGATAATTTGAATAAACTTTTGTCGGTGTCGAACAATGGCATTATTTTAGATTTTACAAATACGTGGAAAAACAATACAACTGTTTTATTACCAGATAACAACAAGCTCAACAATTTTTCCGATCCATATCTTTTAGAAGAAACTTCGTGGGAAAAAGCCGATACTTTCTATAAAACAATAATTACCGATTCTACGATAGTAAAAATACCAGTTATTAAAAAGCAAACGGTGCTAAAAAGTATCGACGACTTTGCTAAAGAGGCTGCTAAAGAGCTAATTAAAACCCGTAAGCGTAAACTTAAAATTTTGCGTGGCGAATACGATTTTCATCCCGACGGGGAAGCTTTAAAAGTTATGATTTCGATACTGAATAAACAGGAAGATTATTATTTTGCATTATTCGCTGGTAATAAGCATATTACTAAAACTAAATATGTGTATAGCTTTGTGCCTCAAGCTAATAGTATGTCGAAGGAAATTTGTTTTTTTTCGGCAGAAAATGGAATTTTAGAAAGCAGTAGGGTAGGAGCAGCGCCTATTTCGATACAAATAATAAATGATAGCGAGCCTATAAAAATAGCTTTACCTGCAAAGGCTACAAACACCTTATTTGTTAGAACACCAACACAATCAACAGTATCGGTTAAACTTAAGGGCGAAAACATTGCAACTGCACGGTTGCAAATTTATCAGTTTGGGGTAATAAGGGGGATGCCAATGAAATAAAGTACTGAATAATATATTCGGTGGTTATTCAAATTCAGCTAATTTTATTATTCGTAATACATAGAAATACATAGAAATATATCTTTATTTCTATGTATTTCTAAAATATTAAATATGAGTGATTTGTGAAAAGTTTACCTAACTATTAAAATATTACGTTTCTTTTATCTACCAAGCATACAACGGTTTATTTAGCATCATTTCGTTAACCTGTTGGCGTACAGCAGTAATAATTGTTTCGATGCCTATATTGCTCAAAACCTGATCGATTAAATTTACAATTGTTTCAATTTCAGCTTCTTTAATGCCACGGGTTGTAACTGCTGGCGTTCCTAGGCGAATGCCCGAAGTAACAAATGGCGAGCGGCTATCGAATGGTACCATATTTTTGTTTATGGTTATATCGGCTTTTTCCAATGTTATTTGGGCTACTTTACCATTCAAATCGGGAAATTTGGTACGTAAGTCCACCAACATTAGGTGATTGTCGGTTCCGCCCGAAATAACTTTGTAACCTTTGGCTATGAGCGAATTAGCCATTACCTGTGCATTTTTTTTCACTTGCTTGGTATATTGCAAATAACTTTCGGAAAGATCTTCGCCAAACGCAACTGCTTTAGCTGCAATTACATGTTCGAGCGGGCCGCCTTGAATTCCAGGAAAAACTGCCGAGTCGAGTAATTGAGCCATAGTTTTTAATTCGCCTTTAGGCGTTTTTATACCCCATGGGTTTGCGAAATCCTTACCAATCAATATCATACCGCCACGGGGGCCGCGTAATGTTTTGTGGGTTGTGGTTGTAACTATATGGCAATGAGGGAAAGGATGGTTTAGTAAACCAGTTGCAATAAGTCCAGCTGGGTGCGAAATATCGGCCATTAGAATTGCGCCCACCTTGTCGGCAATTATTCGCATACGGGCATAATCCCAATCGCGGGAATATGCCGATGCACCAGCAATAATAAGACGCGGTTTTTCGGCATGTGCCGTTTTTTCCATATCGTCGTAATCAATTATTCCAGTGGCTTCGGCAACATGGTATGCAACAGGGCGATATAGTATTCCGGAGTAATTAACTGGCGATCCGTGAGTTAGGTGTCCGCCATGCGAAAGGTCGAAACCCATAAAAGTGTCGCCAGGTTTCAAAATAGCTAGCATAACTGCTGCATTTGCCTGAGCACCAGAGTGTGGTTGCACGTTAGCCCATTCGGCATTAAAAAGTTTTTTAGCACGCTCAATAGCCAAATCTTCCATAAGGTCGATATATTGGCATCCGCCGTAGAAACGATTTCCGCTGTATCCTTCGGCATATTTATTGGTAAATACCGAACCCATAGCTTCAAGCACCTGATTGCTAACAAAATTTTCGGATGCAATTAACTCTATACCACTCATTTGGCGGTGTTTCTCTTGCTCAATAATGCTGAATACTTTTTCGTCTCTGTTCATATATTAGGATAATGATTCAATTTGGCTCAAAGGTAGAGGTTTCGAAAGAAATATTTTAAGTGAGTGAAATAAATTATTAGAAAGATATTAACCATTTCGAATTAGTTTTTAAGGAACGCTTTTCTAAGTTCCTCAACTTGAGCATCATTTATTGGTATCATGGCTCCGATAGGGGCACTCAAAACAATCGATTTAGCACTAAACTCGGCTACTTCCAATCGGTCGAAAGTTTGCAAAAGCTTATCGCCAGTTACAATTACCGAATCGTTGCCTACAATAAGTGCCGGATTCTGAAGGGTTAACAATTGTGGTATGTTGGTAGTTTTCTGATATTGAGCACCAAACGGTAAGGTTGCCACATCTTGCAAAAATATCCAGCTCTCGGGTATTGTACGAACGTCAATAATTTTGTTTGTTATGCCGAACGCCATTAAATACGGCGATTGTGTGAGTATGATGGAGTTAATACCTGGGTTGTTTTTATATATTTCCTGATGCAACCATGCGGCGCGACTAGGAATTTTTTCGGGCTCGCGTTTACCACCCTTAATTTGTACAATGTCGGTAATACTTAAATCCCACCTTGGTATATTGGTTGGAGTAATAAGGAAATCGTTTCCTCGCCACCGCGAAGATACTGTACCATAGGAGCTTATCATTAAGCCGTGTTCGCAAGCACGTTGTACTATGTTGCATATTTCCAATCGTTTTTCGCGCTCGTCCGAAGGGTACGAAACCGATTCCATTTCGGGCATAAGCTTAGGCACTTGCTTGTCGAAATCGGATATTTGTTCGTCGGTTAAATATTTAACTTCGCCAATCGATTTACCATAAAGAATGGTTCGTGCGCAAAATTCAAGTGTCTCAAATCGTTGAAAAGCATCAACTAGGTCGCTTCCGCCAAGCACTGTTCCATGATTTTCCATGATTACCGCTTTGAATCCCTTTTTAAATTCCTCGGCTATTTTAACGCCTAGGGCAAAGCTTCCAGGCAATTCGTAGGCTGCGTAACCAATAGGTCCACAAATATTTTTTGCCTGAACAATAACATTTGTGTCGGGTATTTGCCTAACTATACTGAACGAAACCAATGCTGGCGGGTGTGCATGTATAATAGCCTTAATATCAGGTCGGTTTTCGTATATAGCTTTATGAAATGGGTATTCCGACGATGGTTTGTGATGACCAATAATTGTCCCATCGCGTTTTATACACATTATATCCGATGGTTGCAGCGATCCTTTGTCAACAGCCGAAGGAGTAACCCATATATCGCCATTATCGTCTATCATCGAAATATTTCCGCCCGAAGTTGTTGTTAAACCTCGCTGATAAATACGGCTGATAATAATCGCAATTTGATTGCGTGGGTGCATAAGTTGGGTGTCAAGTCTTTCGTTCATAATGCGTTATATTATAAAATATTCATTTTAAATGCTTCAATTTTTTTAAGTCCCAAATCAAGTTTAAGTTCAGCCCCAGCAAAGGCTTTATCCCACAATGTCATTGCGGCACCAAGGGCTGTGGCATTGTCAATATTCGATGTATATATAGTTTTGTCGGGTAACATGGCAGCTAATAGTCTAACAAATATTGTGTTACGGGCAAATCCACCGGTTACATATACCGACATGGTATGATCATTTTTTGTTATTACTAATTGTAAAGTTTTAAATGCAAGGTAAGAAATATCAATCATCAATTGGTGATAAGCATCATTAAATGAGGTAAATACCGATAAATCTACCAACGAATCGATATAATTGGCACTTATACCATCTTTAAAAAAAACATGCTTATTGAACATTTTTTTTATTAGTAATTCGTCGGCATCAACATTCTTATAGAAGTCGGGCCGTATTCCAAAATGATTTGCAATGCGTTGTGCATTCACCTCGTGTATGTGTCCCATAAAAAGTCGCGACGACTTAACTTGTTTTTGCCGCGTACTTAAATAGCAAAGTGCGTCGCTTTTAAGCTGTTCGCCAGTTAAAGGTTCGTCGTTAAAAGGGTTCATGAAAATGCACCAAGTACCTGTTGATATTAGTATAAATGGGTTAGAACTAACTTTTAAATAAGGAACTAACGACGACGAGCTATCGTGAATTCCAATTCCTACCTGAATTTGCTGTTCGTTAATAACTATTTCGGTTGATTCGTTGTTGGCAATTGGTGCTGGCAATTGTATTTTTTCGGTAGCTAACCAGCTATGGTAGCAATGTTTATCGAAATTCCACATTGCCGTATGACAACCTATTGAGGTGTATTCCGATGATATACACTTACTTACAACATAAGAAAAGTATTGCGGTAAATGTAAAATAGTGCTAACTTGGGTGTAAACTTCGGGCTTATTCTTTTTTAGCCAAAGTATTTGTAAACCCGAATTAAGCATGCCTAATGCTGGCGATGCCGTATTTCTGCTAAACTCATCGATGCCTCCATAACTTTCGTAGAAATCGACCAACACATTGTCGGGCATTGGTTTAAGGTAGTTGTACGCGGGTGTAATTCGTTGACCATTTTTGTCTAGATATACAAGTGTTGCGCCATAGGTAGCGAAATTTACTGCTTTAAGGCGATAATCGTCATTTAGCGCAATAAGGTTTATTTCAGCCTTCATCCACGCTTCAATTTTTTCAATATCATCGCACTCAAAGCCTTCATCGTCGTTAATTTCTTCAAATTTTTGTTCTTTCTCTAATACAAGCTTCAAATTTTGGTTAAAAAGAAGTATTTTCTTGTTGGTTTTTCCAATGTCGAAAATTGCTATAACTTGTTGTCTCATTTCTTGTTTGTTTTATATACTGCTAAATTCGGTAATGTATTTATTTTCATTGTCTTGGTTCTTATATCTTGGCTTTCCGTTATATATTTTATCTTTTCAAAGGAATTTGTTCTTCGCTAACTGGCTTATTCATAGTAAGTTTTACTACCGTAACAATATTGTTCTTATATTTTTCGGGTAACGAAAATTTAATTTGAGTATCGGTTTGATTAACAGTTAGTTTCTGATCGTTTAAAATTTCGGCTTTCACTACTTTTTCAATTATACTTGGCAGAACAATTTCATTTTTACTATGCTTAAATACATGAACGTATATTGTATTGTCTTTAAATGTACTAACTATTGAAGAGTCGGGGAAAAACGGTCCGCCGCGTGTTCCATAAATACTTTCGCCATTAACGTTTAACCACTCACCAACCTGTTTCATTCGCGTGGCTTCACGAGGATCGATTTGCCCAGTGGGCATTGGACCAACGTTCATAAGCAAATTGCCATCGCCACCTGCACAACTTATTAAATAGCGCAAACAATCTTGGAATGGAATTACTGGTGTTTGAAAACCATGCCACGACCAAAAACCAGTGAAAGTCATGCACGATTCCCAAGCACGTTTATTATCGAAGTTGCCAATACTTTGTTCGGGAGTTGTATAATCGGCAGGTACACCGCATCGGTCGTTTATAACTATGTTGGGCTGAAGTTCGTATGCCATTTTAAAAAGCTTGTCGCCTTCCCAAAATTCCCATGTTTTCCATTCGCCCGAATCGAAAAAGATAAGCGATATTTCGCCATAGTTAGTTAGTAACTCCTTAAGTTGGTTTCGCATATATTCGTTATATTTCGCCATGCTATCAGCCTTGTAATCAGGGTGATGCCAGTCGCGCTGCGAGTAGTAAATACCAAATTTTAAACCGGCTTTACGAGTTGCTTTAGCCATTTCGCCCAAAATATCGCGCTTAAATGGAGTACTCATAATATCGAAATCGGTAAACTTCGAATCCCACATGCAAAAGCCATCGTGATGCTTTGAAACCATAACAATGTACTTCATTCCGGCTGCTTTAGCTTGGGCTACAAACGTATCGGCATTGAACATGCCCGGGTAAAACGATTTATATAGGTTATCGTAAACTTCTTTCGGCACAGCTGGTTTAAACCAATCGGCCCAAAAACTATGCTCTTTCATACCTGTAAAACCAGCATCGGGGCGAGGGTTTGGTAAAGCATTTTCGCCGTTATCGTTATAAAACTGCTTACTCCAGCTTATTTCGCTAACCGCCACACTCGATGGATTCCAATGAATAAACATTCCGAAACGTGCATCGCTCCACCAGTTTGTTCGTTGCTGTGCTGTGGGAGATTTAGATGCTTTTAGTTCTATTTGAGCATCAGTCCAACCGTTATTAGGGGTGTAGGTTTGCGCAACAACAATATTACATAGTAGCAATAAAAAACCTAATGTCGAATTCGTTAGAAAAGCTTTCATGTTTTTGTTTATAAGTTTATGATAGTATGTAAAGATAAAAAAGAGTATGCGTAATGCATACTCTTTTTTAAAAATTTCAATTTATTTTATTGTCAAACAAACCATTATATTATTGAACTACAATCTTTTTAACGGTTAATGCCAACAACTGTTACCTTCCGAAGTTTCGAAAAACGAAAACGCTACCTTCGATGCAAGTAACTGGGCTAAAGGTGCATATTTTAAACAAATTGTTAACTCGCCAAATTGAGCAAAAGTTTAACGTAATGCCATAACAATAGCTTATAACAATAACGTGTCAATGGTAGTATTTTAAAATCCAATAGACAATGAACAAAATGTTTATTATTTTACACAAAATGACACAATAATTTTCAATCGTTTATTACATAATATTATTGAAAATGAATAATATAGGTATGGGGGGTTTGGTGTTGCATTTTATAGATACGAAGTATGCTGATTATATGGCTACCCGCAATTTCCGTTTTTAATAAAAAAATATTTTCGAAAGTTTTTAAATTTCCGTCGAAATACGCTATATTTAACCGCATAATAGGCACGTAAAATGAAGACTTACAAACAAATTCCACTCGAAAACGCTTATAAAGTACTAAATACTGGTGCGTTAATACTAATAAGCTCATTGAGTGCCGACAATCGCAATAATTTGGCTCCAATAGCCTGGAACTGCCCTATTGAATACGACCCAGTTACAAGTCTGCTATTTGTGTGCGATAAAACCCATCAAACCTATGCCAATATTAGCGAAACGGGCAAGTTTGTTGTTTGCATTCCGCATGCATCGCAACATAAATTGGTTGTCGATTTGGGAAGTTGCTCAGGGAAAACAGTTCAAAAAATCGAAAAATTTCAAGTAAATACTTTTAAATCAAAACAATATCAATTGAGCGTTCCCGACGATTGCATTGCATATGTTGAGTGTAAACTAAAGCGAATAATCGACGAGGAAAGCGTTGGAATTATTATGAGCGAAGTTGTTTATGCCGAAGTTGATGTTAATGCGTTTACCGACAGGCTTCTTGCCGAAACTGAGTTCGGAAAAACACTTCACCATTTGGGGTCGGAAAAATTTATTTCGCCTGGCAATTTGTTGTAGTTTATAAAAATATCGTTATTTTGCTTCGAGAAACCACTTTACCATGCATAATGTATTTCGTTGTATAACAATATGTTTCATATCGCTTCTTTTATCCAATTCTTGTAATAAACCTTCAAACGCCTTTATCGACAACAAATCGGTTACCATAAACCTTGACTTCGATAATTCCGAAATGCCTATTATTCAATCTATTAAATGGAATAATAAAAATACGGTAATAAAAAATATTGTCTCAACCGATGCTACCGCCAATTGGATTAAGCAGTTAACAGGAGCAAAGGGAAAAGTATTGAGCAACGGCTGGAATATTTCGTCCGACAGCATATATTACAAGGCAACGGCGGGTTTCAGTATAAAGCCTTTTTATATAGAACTGAATGTTAAGCTGTTAAAGCAATCGTCTTATATCTGCTATTACTATACAATTAAAAATGAGAGTAATACAGCACAAAAAGTTATACAGTTTCCAATTTTTTTTGGCTCCTTTAAAATTAGCGACGAAAAAAATATGCTAAAATGGTGGGAAGCACTAACATACACACCAATTTCCGACACCATAACTACCAGCACAAACATTGCATTACATTCGCGCATACATAGTTCCGATAGTTATAAAGGTGTTCGCGGAAACCTACCTTTTTGGCAAATTCGAAATTCGCAAGGAAACATATTTTTTGCACTTGCTTGGTGCGGCGGCTGGCAAGCGAACTTTACGTGCAACGAAGGTAATAACCTAATAATGAACGTATCGTTGCCCGAGCCCGAAACTCAATTAACTTTGCAACCTAACGAATCTATTTCGGGTCCAAAGCTCTTTATTAGCCCCATTGCCGAGCCTAACGAAATGCTTGCCCGATCGCAATGGTTCGCGATCTGGCAAAATTTGGCAAATGCATCGTATAACGCTTCCGCTGTTCACTTTCCTCTTATATATAGTCAATGTATTGAAAACGACACACTTCCTCTTGCCGAATACGTTCGCAACCAGTTAAAAGCAATGAACAACTATGGTTTTGACGCATACGTTTTTGATGGTGGTTACGAAACACACCCCAATACATTTACTAAACAAGAACTAAAACGAGTTGCCACGCAGCTAAAAATAAGTAACTTGAAGGTTGGTTTGGCTTCAAGTCCACAATTTAAAGAAAATTCGGTAAATACGCCATTTATCGATTACGCCAGTAGTAATTTCATCGACTTGCTTGAAAATCATATCGATACACTTACGCAAAATATAAAGGCAAATTGGTGGACATTTAGTAATGCTTTTTTTGCCCACGAAACCTATTCGGGAAAGATGAAAAACGTAATTGCTATGCAATTGGCTTTCGAATCGGTTCGCAAACTACATCCAAACATAGTATTCGAATCGAACGTGGAAGGCGGCAAAATGATTAATGTATTTATCGACGAACTAACTCAATTTCATCGAGTTAATAACGAAAAACAAATCGGATATATACAATCTATATCGAACATAAACGAAGCCTTAGGAGCAACCGAAATACTTGAACCACATAAAGTTGAGCGTTTTACCAACCGATTAAACGAAATAGACGTTACTAACCCCGAAATTATGAAACTATACTGCCGAAGCTGTATGCTAGGCACTTGGGGCATTTCGGCCGATTTAACCAAAATTAATGTCGAACAAAAAGCAATAATGATTAATGAAATTAGTAATTATAAGAAGCTTAACGAATTAAAGAAATTCGAACTGTTCGAACATAATAAACCTAACTACAATACCTACAATGCATACGCAGCCTATTACAATGCCGATTTCACGAAAGTGGGCATATTATTTTACCGAATGTATTTCGGCAACGGAAAAATGGAATTGAAAATACCGCTTGCGCTTAATGCCGAGCGCATTTACCGCATTACTAATACCGATTCGGAAATTATTGCCGAACTTACTGGAGCAATATTGAACAACGGATTTTCGCTTATACTTGATAATAAGCAACTTTCGACTATTTATTTTATTGAAGCAATAGATTAGGCGGGAATAAACAGCAATTAGTGTTCATCCATAAAGTAAAAATTGCCACAGATTCTGAGTAACAGGCGAAACCTTTTCTAAAACACCTTATTATAAGTTTATTGCACCGTATAATCGAATACGTAATGGAAAGGTTTCGCCTGTTACAGCATATTACTGATGGACACTAATTAATTACAGAACTAGCGGAACATTTGAAAGCTAAAAAGAAAGCTAATTACCTTATGCTTAACAATTTCGAATTGTTACCTTTACATCCAACACAAATATTAAAAACTATGTACGGAAAAATAAAGAAGCACCTTCAAAATGAATTAACCACAATTAAAGAAGCAGGGTTGTTTAAAAACGAACGGGTTATTGCATCGCCACAGTCTGCTGTTATTAAGCTCAATTCAGGACAAGAAGTTTTGAATTTTTGTGCCAACAATTATTTAGGTTTATCATCTCATCCTAAGGTTGTTGAAGCTGCACATAAAGGTTTAGATATTAGGGGGTTCGGAATGTCGTCGGTAAGGTTTATTTGCGGCACTCAGGATTTGCACAAGGAATTGGAAAGACGTATATCACAGTATTTTAAAACCGACGATGCAATATTATATGCCGCATGCTTCGATGCAAATGGAGGTGTTTTTGAGCCATTGCTGTCCGAGGACGATGCAATTATTTCGGATGCTTTAAACCATGCATCAATTATCGATGGAGTTAGGCTTTGCAAGGCACAACGTTACCGCTATTCAAATGCGAATAT
This sequence comes from Bacteroidales bacterium, assembly GCA_025361285.1. Classification (GTDB taxonomy): domain Bacteria; phylum Bacteroidota; class Bacteroidia; order Bacteroidales; family JAAUTT01; genus JAAUTT01. The sequence goes on from JANYAP010000095.1 coordinate 14,587, forward strand.
GGAGGAATTGGAAGATTGCCTATTACAATCGCAGACTCAACGTTTTAGACTTATAGTTACCGACGCAGTTTTTTCGATGGATGGAAATGTAGCGCCATTGGACAAAATATGCCAACTAGCCGAAAAATACGATGCACTAATAATGGTAGATGAATGCCACTCGGCAGGCGTTGTAGGCAAAACAGGTAAAGGAATTACCGAACTTTTTGGCGTTGAAGGACAAGTTGATATTATTACCGGTACGCTAGGCAAGGCTTTTGGCGGAGCAATAGGAGGTTTTACCACTGGAAGAAAAGAAATAATTGATATTTTGCGTCAACGCTCGCGACCATACTTATTTTCGAATTCGTTGCCTCCTGCCGTTGTAAACGCAGGTATAGCCGTTTTCGATTTGCTCGAAACCTCAACCGTTCTGCACGATAAACTGGTTGCCAACGCAAGTTATTTTATGGAAACTATTAAAAAAGAGGGTTTTGATATTAAAAAGAGCCAATCGGCTATTGTTGCTATAATGCTCTACGACGCCATGCTCGCACAAAACTTTGCGGCACAATTACTTGATGAAGGTATTTATGTAATTGGTTTTTATTTCCCAGTAGTGCCTAAGGATCAAGCCCGTATTAGGGTTCAAATTTCGGCTGCACACGAAAAAGAACATCTCAACAAAGCCATTGCCGCATTTGTAAAAGTAGGTAAAGCGCTGAATGTTATTAAATAGGAACAAATAGCCAATTCCACTAAGTAGTTCTATTTATTGCTAAATGTTTTCATGTAATGTACTACCGACCAAATGGCTTCATCGTCAAGCTTACCTCCAAAACTGTGGTTTCGGTTGCGACCATATTTTACTTTATAAAAATGTTCGCCGTCCGTTTCGCTCGTGAAATCGTTAAGAATTAAACTTGCAGGCTTAATATTTGCTAAATTCTTAATCTTTGCTCCATCGCCTTTCCCTTTTTCACCATGACAACCAGCACACACTTGTTTGTAGTGCATTTTACCTTCAGCCATAACCTTTTCGGTTTTAATTATTGGATTTCGTTTACTAATAAATTCCGCAGGAACATCCCATAGTATAGGTTGAATGATGAAACTGCACAACATTGTAACAAGCACAGTAGCTATTATACTATTCAAAATTTTCATTATTTGATTTTTAAGTCGATGCAAATTATGCAAAATTATTTTAATTTTCCAAAAAAATAATTACTTAATTAAATGTGCATTGAAACCTCTATTTTCCATGCCTTTCGATTGTGCAATTCATTAATCGTTTTGTAAATTCGTCGCGGGTAATTGCCTCATTATTCCAGTAATTATCAAACTCCTTCGATTCGGTATCGGCTTTAAAATCAATTACTTTTACGTTGTTTTTACAAGTCATAAGCCATTCGGCACATGGTTTATTTTCGATTTCGAAAAAATCCCATTGCGGGTTGGGTGGAAGTGTGCGCCAGTATAATATTTCATCGTTTCTAACATTACCTTTTATAGTAGCATGTGGCGTGTCAGTTTCAACAAACGTATTGTCAACCACCCACTTACCATTCTCGAGCCAGCCAATAAATATGCCACCAAACTCTTGGTATAGCATAACATCTTGGTATTCGGAAGGCAATCTGTCATTTACATTTATCCATTCCATATTATTTTGCTTAAAAACAAATGTATATCTAACTCAAATTTAGTAATTTTGATAGAGATATTTTCAACGTATTTAACAAAATCAAAAATCATTTGTCAAAAATTTCGAATAGAGCGAAAACCTATTAACTCGTACTGGGTTTCGTAGGTAATTAAACATTTAATTTCAGAAAAAATAGCAAAAATGACTGTACAACAACTAATTGAAAAACCTGTAATAGAAAATGCCCTGTTTATTAATGGTGCAAACACTCTATCGAACCAATAATGGCAAGCATATTTATAAGAAGCGTATCGCTAAAGCGTGATATTCAAAGTAATGTATTTCCATTCACAATTCCAGCAATCGAAAAGCTGAAAATTAGGTTTCGGAAACATGTAACTTTTTTGGTTGGCGAAAATGGCTCGGGAAAATCTACCTTACTCGAAGCATTGGTCGAACGATGTGGTTTCGATGCTATGGGCGGGCACAAGCATCATAGGTTTTCGATGGACGACGATTCGCCGCTTGCCCAAAGTTTATTGATAGACCGCGATGTGCGCCGACCTATCGACCAAGGGTTTTTCTTTCGCGCCGAAAGCTTTTTTAATTTGGCATCGTATATCGACGAAAACGGAAACCCCAAATAATTGGGGTGGTAGAGAGTTGCTGAAACAATCGCACGGCGAGTCGTTTTTAGCAGCCTTCAACAGCCGCTTTCGCGAAGGCTTGTTTCTGTTAGACGAGCCAGAGGCAGCACTTTCGCCACAACGGCAATTATCGTTACTAACCATTATTAACGGTATGGAGCGCGAAGGCAAATCGCAGCTTATTATTGCTACTCACTCGCCAATTTTATTAGCTTACCCAAATGCCGATATTTATTTGCTCGACGAAAAAGGTATGGAGTTGGTTGAATACGAAAATACTGAGCATTACCGTATTACAAAAAGCTTTTTAGATAATCCGAAAATGTATTTCGACATGTTGTTTGAAGAGTAACTTCAGTTCTCCTGACTTGGCGTAAACTATATTGTCGTAATTTTTCCGAAAAATAAGGCTAATAAGGTTTTTAAAAACCGAAGTGTATTAATTTCTATTAAGGTTAACAAATTAAAAATAAGGTTTTTAACTATACTTTTTTCAACCTTAGTAGAAAAATATGAACCCCAAAAACCAACCTTATTACCTTATCATTACGACAATATTGTTTACATTTAAACTCTAATAAACGACTGATTAACAACGGAGTTCTGAACTTCTGATTATAGACACATTCACCTCCATATTGTTAAGGTGTAGTAATAGATACTGGTAAAATTTTGCCATTAAAAAAGGCCTTTCCGTTTATGGCAAAGTCGGCAATAAAAGCACCCATTTGCTCTGGCGATGTTGGTGCCGTGTAATTAGGGAACGCTTCGGCAAGCATATCGGTTTGTACGGCGCCCAAAGCCAAAGCATTAAACACCAAGCCATCGGTTTTATATTCTTCGGCCAAGCATTCGGTAAGTATTGCTAATGCAGCCTTGCTGGCACTATAATGCGATAATCCGCTAAACTTAACACTTCCCTGAAAACCACCTAAACTACTGATATTTACAATGTGTGCCTTACCAACTTTCAAAAGAGGCAAAAGGTTTTTTATTAATAAGGCCGGTGCGGTATAATTAACTGAGAACATGCGATTTATTTCGTCGGTCGAAATGGTTTCGAATGGTTTACAAATAAGTGTGCCAGCATTATTTATTAGTATGTCGATACTATTTACATGTTGTTTTATAAGCCCTGCAAGTTGGTGTTCGTTTAAAGGTAGCTGTTGTAAATCGTAAGCAATAGGAATAAAATCGACTTTCGAAGTTTTATTGCACAAGTACTTAAGTTCGCATAACTGCTTATAATTGCGCGATATACCTATTATTTTTGTTGCTCCCTGTTTTGCAAGCGACTGCACCACACTAAAACCAATACCTTTGCTAGCGCCTGTAACTACTATATTCATATATTTATCTCATTAACAACACAGTTCCTTTTATCGACTTTTGTATTTTGCCGTTAACTTTAATTATTGCAACGTAAACATAAGTATCAATAGGTTGTTCTTTGCCGTTATATTTTCCGTCCCAGCCTTCATTTTCGTCGGTAGATGTGTAAACAAGGTTTCCCCAACGGTTATATATTTTCAATTCGAACGAATCGCGATGACCATAAATTTTGGCTTTAAAAACATTGTTTGGTGCATCGCCTAATGGGGTAAAGGCTGTAGGCAGTTCGAGTACAATATCGTCGTTAACAAGTATTTTCACCTTTGCACTATCGGAAAAACAACCGTTCTGATCCCATATTTTTATCGTGTAAATAGTATCAACCAGTGGGGTGGCATCGGTGCTACTGCAATTTGTACAGGTTAAATAATAGTTTGGCGACCAAATAAAATTCGATTCTGGCACTTCGGCCTTTGCAACCAAAGTTATCTTATTTTCAATACGTATGGTTGTAGTAGTATCGGGTTGAAGCGTTAATACTGGTTTCTGTTGAACAAATACTAGCACCGAATCGGAATTAGTGCATTGTGTAGTGTCAACGGTAATAGTTGCTCGGTACCGAACAGTATTAAGTGGCTGTTGCACAAAATTATAGGTAAGCGAATCGGTTATACTAGGCAAGTTCCACACAATTCTATTACCGCCACTTGCATTAATAGAAGCTGTTCCACCAATGCAAATAATTGTATCCTTGCTAATTGAAATGCTAGGGATTGGGTTTACAGTTACGCTAATTTCCGACGTGTCGACACAACCATTTGCGCTGTTAACTATAAGCTTAACTATATAATTGCCAACATTGTATGTGTGCATTGGTGTTACTTCATCGGCAGTGCCACCGTCGCCAAAAATCCATTGTTGGCTACTTTGACCTTCCGACAAATTTTCGAATGTTGAAAGCAACTTCTCACAAAAAAAGGTATCGTTAATTGAAAACTTCGATTTTATAATATCCATTGCTATGTTAAAGGTGTCGCCGACGGTAATGCATTCGTTAACACCATCGCCAACGCCATAAAGAACAAGCTTAATGTTTTTGTTTCCGCCATTGGCGTACTTAAATGTTACCGGTTTGGAGCCTGATAATACCTGCCCATTTCCCAAATCCCATTCAAATTTCGAAAGATTAGCAGTATCCTTTATCGACAGAGTAATTTCATCGCCAATACACGCCTGGTCGGTACTTGAAGTTAATTTCCCAGTTGGGCCGGTAATTTTAATTGATTGGTTGTAAGTATCTTCGCAACCTGCATCGGTTAAAATAGAAAGCTTTGTGTAATATGTGCCTGGCGATGAATAGGTGTATGTGTATTTCTGCGCTTCTAGCGATAGGTCAATATCGGCAAAGCTGTTGTCGGCACCAAAATCCCATCTGCCGCTTACTGTTTCGGCACCAAACACAGGCGTAAAATGTATTGTTTTTGGGTAACAATTGTAAACCGAGTCGGTAATAATTGATAAAACCGAATCGTTAACCGTATAGAAGGCGTTGGCCTTCTGAACGTTAACAGGAATATTCAAAGTTAAGTCGCGTTCGCAGCCATATTTAAAAACCTTAATATCGGCAAAGTACTCGCCTTTGTCGTTATAAATATGTTCAATAGGGCTTGGTAGCATCGTGCTAAATTCGCCATCGCCAAAATTTATTAACACACTGTCGAGATTATTTTCTTCTAAAGAGAATTGAACTGGCAACCCAGCGCAAATATTTGTTTCAATTGGAGTGAAATTTGGTGAAGGATACCCAATTTCGATTATAATTGTATCGACAGCAATGCAACCCATGGTATCGGTTACCGTTAAGGTTGTGGTGTAGGATTTAGTTTGAGGTATATCATAAACGTTAGGAACCGACTCGTTACTAGTTAAATCCTTCGAATTTCCATCGTCAAAATTTAGTTTCCATTCGCTGAGTTCATTAACATCTTTAGTTGATGTGTCGGTAAATTTAACAGTTAGAGGACTACAACCCTTAGTGGTATCGGTAATGTAACTGGCAAAAGGTTTATGTATGCGAATTGGGTGAAAAATGCTATCGGTGCAACCATTATCGTAAAGCACGGTAAGTTTAACATTATATGTTCCTCGGTTGGTAAAGGCATGTTTAACAGAATCTTTATCGGTAAATATTGCAGGTGTAGAATCGTTAAAATTCCATAAGTATTTCTCGCGACACAATACGGGTGGAATTGTATGAGATGGCGTAGCGGATAGTTGAATAAACTCGTTGTTACACCCTTTAGGTTTCATGTTAAATTTAGCGCTAGGCTGCCTAGCATAAACCATTTGAGATATAGTATCGTCGGGGCATGCATCGTTATGGGTAATAAATTCGACTGTAAAATTTCCCTCAGCAGCATAAGTGTGCGCAGGGTTCAATACGGTTGCTGTTGCGCCATCGCCAAAATTCCATTTATAAGACGTTGCTCCTTTGGCCGAGCCAGTAAAATTGTATGTTCGCGGATTGGCGCAATCTATAATATACGAGAAGTTACCAACAGGCCCTAGGCTAGTAATAGCATTGTTTAAAGTAGTTTGACGGTAACAACCGTTGCTTCCTACCAAAAGTGTTATTGGCAAACTGCCTACTTCGTCTCGAAATTTCCACAACGGGTTTTTATCGGTAGAGCAGGTGTTTATGCTTGTTGCGCCCGACGAATATTGCCAAAAATCGATACTATCGCCTGCCGGAGTTAAATCGGTTAATTGTATTGGCTCCGAAGAACAGGCAGGTGTTGTTTCAACCTTAAGGCTAGGATTAGGAATTTTGCCAACCCTTATAGTAATGGCATTCGAAATTTCGGAGCAACCGCTTGTATTGGTAATGGTTAGGCGAGCATTAAATGTACCTGCGGTAGTATATGAATGTGAAACTGTTGGTGCCGTAGTTGTTTCGGTTAAATTGTCGCCAAAATCCCATTTATACGAAACTATTGCGCTATCGCTTAAGCTTTTGTCGGTAAAATTAACTTTCAACGGAAGGCATCCTTCAATGGTGTCGGCCTTAAACATGGCCGTTGGTCGAAGTATTGTAAACGTTTCTGTTTTATAGTCGGCGCAACCATGAGTAGATACAGCGCGAAGTCGAATTTCGAAATCCTGTGGGGGGCGTATTTCATAAATATCCTTGTCGGGAACTACCGAAAAATCGTGCGATGGATTTGTTAATGTACTAGTTTCATCGGGGAAAGTCCATGAATAGGTGAAGGCATTTTCCGAAATATTGTTAAACTGAACAGTAGTAGGCGATTTGCATGATGCATAGGGTGTTAAGGTAAAATTGGCAATAGCTTTTTCAACAGTAACATTCCACTTAACAGTATCGGCACACGATATTCCCGGAGAAGCAATAAACATGATGGTGTAGTTACCTGCTTCGGTGTAGGTATGATTTCCCGATAAGGTATATACAGGGTTGGTATTATCGCCGAAGACCCATAAATAGGAAGTTGTACCTGTTACTTCGCTGGTAAAATCGATACCTGTTGAGTCGGCACAAATAAAATCAGTATTTAGAATTTTTTTTTCGCCTTGCGAAATGGAGCCAGTGGCATTTATTTGTGTAATGTTCACTGCTTCGCGGGTAATATCGTTGCTGCAACCGTGGTCGGAAGTAGCGGTAAGGGTAACTGTATCGGAGCCGAAGTTTGAATATGTAAATTTAGGATCCTTGTCGGTGGATGTTAATCCGCTGGTAAAAACCCAATCGTAAGTTATTACGCCGCCACCAGTAGTTTTATTTGTATAAGTAACTTCGATAGGCACAGTGCAGGCATTAAAAGGAATAGCTTCGAAATCGGCAACAGGTCTATCAACTACATCTATATAATCAACTTCTGTTTTGGTTGATTTGCAACCATTTTTATCGGTAACATTTAAATTAATGCGGTACTTTTCAGCATATTTATATTCGAAATTTTGATTTTGTCCGTCAGTTTCAATTCCGTTACCTAGTTCCCATTTCCAGCTAGTAATAGGTGCATCGCCAACCACAGTTTGGTCGGTAAATTTCACTATTTGATCCACACAAATGTTTTTCTTGTCGGCTTTAAAGGCGGCAATTGGACTTTTAAACACGGTAATTTCCATAGTTTTAATTGCCGAACCGTTAACGGTTAAAGTAACAGTATATTTGCCCGATGTTGAATAAGTAGCCCCTGCATCGGTTTCGGTTGAAGTTACTCCATTTCCTAAGTCCCACAAATAGGTAAGTGTACCCGATCCGGTGCTAGTGTTAGTGAAAGCTACTGTAATGGGCGAGCAACCCGTCGATTGATCGGCGGTAAAATTGGCTGTAACCTGACTTTGTACTGAATTAATGAAACAACCAGTAAATAAGACTGTTGCAAGTATGTTTTTAATATTCATATATTCCTATATTAATTTTTTTTGTAAAGTTGTTGAATTTTGATTTACAGTATATGTAAAAAATTTATATATTAGTCCAATGTTCTTTTTTGGTTTATATTCAAACTGATATGATTGCGTTTTGTTTCAATCAATCAATAACTCAAATAATTATGGGTTGAATCTACAAAAAAGAAAAGAATTTCACCAAAAAAAATAAATTATTTTGCGCACACTTGCAAAAATATTGACGTTTTCCCTTCTGCTTTTTGGAATTTATTCCGTAAACGGACAGGATATTCATTTCAGTCAGTACTTTAATAGTCCACTAAACCTTAATCCTGCGTTAACGGGTAATTTTAAGGGCGATTGGCGTATTGTTGGTAACTTCCGAAACCAATTGGGCTATAGCGCCATACCTTACCGAACAACCTCGGTGAGTTACGATAGGCAGTTTTATATTGATAAAACTCGCGTAAGCGCTGGTTTATTTGTAGTTAACGACGAATCGGGCGATCCAAGTTTAAAAAGCAATAAAATTTTTGTGTCGGGTGCATATCATAAAATTATTAGTAACAACTTGTTAAGCTTTGGTTTACAGATAGGTTATAGCGCAAAACGAGTTGTAGAAAATTCGTTAGAAAGCACATGGAACGAACCTAGTAGCAAATACGAATTGCAGCCAGGCGAACGTTTATCGTATTTAGATGTTAATATGGGAGTTATCTGGCAAAAGAAGATTGGTATTTTTGAGCCAGAAGCTGGTATAGCGCTGTTCCATGTTAATCGCCCCAAGGAATCGTTCAATAACCAAAACAACCGATTGCCTGCAAGAGGTATTATACATGGTGCTGCCCGTGCAAATATTCGTCAAAACTTCTATTTAAAACCTGGGTTTTTTACCTATTTTATGCGAGGTACAAAGGATTTTGTAATTGGAAGCGAAGCTGGATATACCTTTCAGGGAAACCTTTTTCAATTACGCGAAGCTCGTGCTGGCGTTTATTGGCGAAACGGACTAGGCGGTAAATCCAACGCCATGATTGCCCTTTTTGGAGTACAGGTTAGAAACATCGACATAAATGTATCGTCCGATTTTAACATGTCGCCGTCGAAAGTATATACCAATAACCGTAGCGCCTTCGAAATATCATTTGTTTTTAGAAGTATAAGTGCCATAATAAAAACATTCACCATACCCTGTGAAAGAATTTAAACCTTTAGTTGCCTCATTAATAATTATTTGCGGTTTATCCTTAAGTTTACTTGGGCAAACCAAAATAGACGTGAGTAGTTATTCGGCCAAACAGCTTAAGAACTTCGGAAAAGCCGCCGACAGACTTGGCGACGCTTATAGTGCCATTGATTTTTTTGAGCCATATTGCAAAATGAAACCCAACGACGAAGCTCTCAACTACCGATTGGCAGAACTCTATTTTCAATCGCGCGATTATGCCAAGGCTGAAAAACAATTTGGTAAAGCATATAAACTGAATAACGACGAATATCCACAAGCGCTTTATTATCAGGCTCAATCGCAAAAATCGCAAGGCAAATACAACGAAGCCAAGGAAACATTTACAAAGTTTCAGAAGAAATTAAAATTTGCTAAAGATTTAAACATTTCAGCCACAGCGTTAAAGGACGAAATAGCCAGTTGCGATTTGGCATTTACCATTATTAACAATCCCGTTAAGGCTGCTGTTGATCGTTTAAATGCCAGTGTTAACAGTCCGCACATTGAACTTTCGCCAATTGTGGTTAACGATTCGTTAATGTATTACTCATCGTTGAGGCTCGATAGCATTCAATATTTTAACAGAGACGATACTACTAAAGTACCATCGAGGCAGTTTTATCAGGCAAACAAGGTAGGAGCCGATTGGGAAGGCGGTAAAAAACTCGATGGACCAATTAATATCCCTGGGGTTGAAACAGGCAATGGCTCGCTTTCGCGCGATGGTAAACGTTTTTACTTTACTCGATGCGCGCGCAATATTGAAGGTAAAATGCGATGCGAATTATTTGTATCGCACAATAAAAACAATGCATGGCAAAACCCTGTTAAACTGAATGTTGCAATTAACGACCCTAATTATACCGCAACACAACCCACCGTTGGAACATCGTCGAAATCGAATCTCGAAGTAGTTTATTTTGTGTCGGATAGGCCCGGAGGCAAAGGTGGTTACGATATTTGGTACACAATATATAACCCTCGCAAGAGCGATTATTCGGCACCACGCAACGTTGGAGGCAAGATAAATACTGCCGGCAACGAAATGTCGCCATTCTTCGATAATTCGTCGCGCACATTATATTATAGCTCCACAGGCCGCCCAGGATTAGGAGGATACGATATTTTTAAGTCGATGGGCGAACTACGTAAATGGTTCGAAGCACAAAATGTTGGTTATCCAATAAATTCGAGCTACGACGACCTGTATTTTAGCATTAGCAAATCGCGCGAGTTTGGCTTTTTAGTATCAAACCGCTTGGGCGGAAACAGCTTTCGAAACCCTACTTGTTGCGACGATATATACCAATACCATTGGACTGATTTTGTGAAGGTTGCCGTTACCGGTTCGATTTACCCTGCCGAACGCGGTAAAAAATGGAAAGACTTGGATCAGAATCAGTTACTTGCAATGAAGGACTCGATAAAACCTATGCATAAAGCAGTTATATCGATGTATATAATTAATAAAGGTACAAAAGAAAAAATATTTATAGAACGCGACACCACAGGAGTTGATGGGGTTTACTACTTCGATTTATTGCCCGACAAAGACTATAAATTTGAAATGGAAGGAGCTCAATACTTTAACGAGCAAGTTAACCTTTCAACCGATGGTATTAACTTTACCTATACCGTTGAAATGCCGCCTATTTGGGTAAACGTTATTCCTATAGATGTGCCAATTGTACTTAAAAATGTGTATTACGAATTTGGCAAGTCCGACTTATCGACATCATCAATGAGGTCAATCGATTCAATGCTAGTAGATTTAATGCAAAAAGCTACCGACATTATTGTTGAAGTAGCCTCGCATACCGATAGCGTTGGCAATGCCGAATATAATAAGAAACTATCTCAAGCCCGTGCCGATAACGTAATGAGTTTTATTATTAGCAAAGGTATTGATAAAAAGCGACTTATAGCTCGCGGTTATGGAGCCGAAAAACCTGTAGCACCAAATTCGAAACCCGACGGAACCGACAGCCCCGAAGGTCGCGAGCAAAACCGACGCACCGAATTTAGAGTTGTGGGTACACTTAGCTCGCAAACCGACGATGTTGACACAGAAGAAATACCAGAATAACTATGAACAGAATATACCTTTCGTTTTCGATAATAGTTTTATTAGCTGTTAATTGTATAGTAACTTTCAGTCAATCGGTTAGTTGCGGCACTATAGTTTCGCTAGCTCAAAAAACTATGGAGGATACTATTAAATCGATTCCTCAGTCAAAAGCTACCGAAAGCTTACCTCAGTTAAATAAAACACTTACTATTAAGGTATATTTAGTTAAAAACAAGCTTAATGATGCAGGCGTTACCGATGAGGCAATTCAGTTGGCAATAGATAAATTGAACATCTATTTTAAACCTATTGCACTTAGTTTTAAAATTTGCGACATTATCCAAGTATCTAATTATAAGTTCGATAACTTGTCGGCAAGCGGTAACGAAACCGAACTTACCACACTTTTTTCTGAAAAGAACACAATAAACCTATACCTAACTACCAGTGTTGCTGATAAAAGCGGAAACCCAGTTAGTGGATACACCTATATGCCAGCCGACAATAAAAACTATATTTTTGTTAGTAAGGCAAGCATTGCAGGCACAACTCTAGCGCATTTGGTAGGTCATTTTTTGAACCTATACCATACGCACGAAACAGCACTTAGTATCAAAAAGGAATTAGTGGTTCGTACCGATTCCATTTGCTCATCTACAGGCGATAAATGCTGCGATACCGAGGCCGACCCAGGCTTAAACGGGCTTGTGGATAGCGAATGCATATACGTAGGCAAGCTAAAGGACAGCAGCGGTGCATTTTATCAGCCCAATCCCAAAAACCTTATGGCATTAAGCATCGATGCATGCCGCTGCTACTATACCAACACCCAGTATTTACGGGTAGCACACGCCCTTAAACACCTAAAGAAGAACTTACGGTAGTACCGTTACGGCTTTAACGGCAAAGAAAAAGATGACGATATTAGCGGTAGTACCGGCGCGGTGTACGATTATGGGTTCCGTATTTATGATGCCAGAATAGCGAAATTTTTGAGCGTCGACCCGCTAACGAAGGATTATCCCGAACTTACACCTTACCAGTTTGCGAGTAGTACGCCGATACAAGCGATTGATTTGGATGGTTTGGAAATGAGAAAGAAAACAACATACGATCCTATTACTCAATATACCACAATTAATGTTACAATTGATCTCAAAATTAAATATTCTACATCTATGACATCCGATGAAGTTTACCTTCGGACTAAGGAAATGTAACTATTCAGTCGGTATAAATTCTCTACTGGAAAAACACATTTACACAATAAAAATATAAATTAAGCCCCTTAGATTTCGATGGCGTTTTTTTGGCTGGTTTAAATTAATCCGTCGGCTTGTGCGAGAGATAATTTCCAAATTCCAAGTGTTATTAACAAAATGGTTGTTTTATTCTGATAACTAATGCCTTATTAAGTTTGACAATCCAAAAAGATTGCAGTACTTCGCCTGTGAATGATAGAGCAATTCTCCATATTATTTGCCAGGATTGATGGTTTATTAGACCGTATCGATTATCTCGAAAGCGAGATTAGTAGATTAGGTTCTGAAAACCAATCGTTAAGAGGTCAAGTAGAAGATTTAACAAAGCGCCTCTCCAAATACGAAACGCCAAAAAACAGTCAAAACAGTAGTCGCCCACCGTCCAGCGACTTTCCCAAACTAGCGAAAACCCAAAGTCTCAGGGAACCCACTTTAAAAAAGCCGGGAGGCCAGCCTGGGCATGAAGGTTCAACACTAAGAATGGTTGCTACCCCAGACATAACCGAGCAGCATACCCCATCCTACTGCATTTGTTGTGGTGAAGATTTATCCTCACAGAAGGGTTGTTTAACAGGCAAACGGCAGGTAATTGACCTTCCGCCCATCATACCTATTGTAACGGAACATCAGTTGTTTGATAAGCGCTGTAAATGTGGCCACATAAACAAAGCCTCGTATCCCGTTGGGGTTACTGCTCCTGTGAGCTACGGCGAAAATGTACAAGCATTGATCGCTTACTTGAGTGTCAGACAATTTATTCCCATTAAACGTTTATCGGAATTTATGTCCGATGCGTTTGGAGTTCCGGTAAGTACCGGAGGTATTGACTATATTCTGGGTAAGATGACAAAGAAGGCATCCGTTGTTTACGAAAGCATCAGGGAAGATGTTTTGAAAAACGCCGTTGTTGGTGCCGATGAAACCGGAGTAAACATCAATGGTAAAAACAATTGGGCTTGGACATTTCAATACGAGAAGGCTACCTTTCTTGCAGTACACCCAAACCGAGGGCGTAAAGCGATAGAAGAAATTATGCCAGAAGGCTTACAAAACAATATTTTGGTTACAGACTGCTGGTCGTCTTACTTCAAAACTGGCGCAGTTTCTCATCAACTTTGCACCGCCCACTTACTCAGGGAACTTACCTTTTTGAAAGAAAAGTACAAAGCCGACACATGGGCAACACGAATGTCGGCATTAATAACCAACGCACTTTGTTTACGCCGGGAAAACGATGTTACCAAAACTAAGGAAGAACAAATCCTAACCTCGTTTGCGGATTTGACCATCGAACCTATAAACCAAGCATGCAAAGAGGTGATCGTGTTCCAAAAAAGAATGGTAAAGTATGCTGATTACGTCTTTAATTTTCTCCAAAATAAAGATATTCCCCCTGATAACAATGGTTCGGAAAGGGCTATCAGAAATTTTAAAGTTAAACTCAAAGTAAGTGGCTTTTTTAAATCATTCCAAGGAGCAGTATCGTATGCAACCATTCGATCGGTAATTGATACGGCTATTAAGAACAGCCAAAACCCACTCGAAATTATCAAACTTATTGCCCAGTGCGAAGTGGCTACTGAATAGTTACTTTATTTTTAGCTGAAAGTAATCTTAATGAGGCAACTTATTATTGGTATGATGTTAAAAATGTGCGTGTTGAGATGTTTTCAATTATTACTTGGTCCAAAGAAAAAGATTCATGTATCAGAAATAAGGCACAATATTTTAAAGGCCGGCTAGCTACTGAGTTGACGAGTTATTATGTTTTAACTTGCAATGAACTAAGAGAGACAATGCAAATGATAGCAACTTTGTAGGCTAATTTTAATAATCAAATTTAAAAATAATCATTATGAAAAAGTCATTTTTAACCTTAGTAGTATGTGCACTTTTGGCTGTTACATTTTCAACTGCATTTGGACAGGAACCTGATAAAAAGTCGGCTAAAGCACGGGAAAATTTGAAGGACGAAAGAAAAGATGTAGTTTAAGCAAAACAGGATTTGAAAGAAGCTCAACAGGATTCGGTTTCGGATTTTAAAAAGTTTAAGAAAGATTCGGAAGCAAAAATTAAAGACAACGAAAAAAAGATTGCCGACTTAAAAGTGAAGCATTCCCAAATGGGTGCAAAGGAACTGGTTGATCATCAAAACAAAGTAAGCGCGTTAGAACAAAAAAACACTAAGCTCAAAAGTAAACTTTCTAGTTTTAAAGAAGATGATTCGAAAGGCAACTGGGAGTCTTTTAAAGTTGATTTTAAGCACGATATGGATGAACTTGGCAAGGCAATGAAGGATTTTTCGGTTAATAACAAAAAATAGTTGATTAATGGTTAAAATAGTTGACGATATTCAAAACTCATTGCTTTTTTAAAGGCAATGGGTTTATCAGCCGATTTAGTATAGATAGATAGTAATTATCTGATATTGTTTTTTCTGAAATTACCGCTTTTAACTGCAATTGTTTTTACAAAACTGTGAATTATATAAGTTATTGTAAAAGTTATATAACAATTCAGGAAAGATATTAACCAATCTTTGTACACACAAAATATAATTGTAAACAAAAAAATAGAAATTATGAACTCAACAGAAATAAAAGGAAACTGGAACGAACAAAAAGGCAAGTTGAAACAAAAATTTGCAGTATTAACCGATAACGACCTTATGTACGACGAAGGCTCTAAGGAAGAGATGTACGGAAAACTTCAAATAAAACTTGGCAAAACTAAAGATGAGGTTCGAAAAATTATTGCATCGCTTTAATTACTAGGTTATTAATTAAATATATAGTTTATAACTTTTAATATATAGCAAATGAAAACAACAATTTTTACCTTTGGCATAATAGTCTTTATGGCTGGAACAATGTTAATAGGTTGTCAGTCGTCGGCTCAAAAAGTAGAAAGTGCCGAAGATAAGGTTCGCGAAGCTGAAAATGAAGCATCTGATGCAAAAATGGAATTATATAGTTTGCGTCAAGATTCTATAAATGAATATAATAAATTCAAGAGAATAGCAGAAGAGAAAATAGTTGCTCACGAAAAAAGTATTGCCGAGTTTAAAGCCCGTCGCGATTTAGAAAAGCAGGAAAACAGAGCTCAGTACGAAAAGAAGCTAGCTAAAATAGAAGAGAAAAATAGCGATCTTAAAAAGAAGTTGGCCGACTATAAAGAAGGTGGCAAGGATAATTGGGAATCGTTTAAAGCCGAGTTTCGACGAGATTTGGATGAAATTGGCAATGCTTTTCGAGATTTGACAGTAAAAAACAATAAATAACATAATTATGTAGGCTTTAGGGTTTAGACTGTGGGCTGTTGACTGTAGGAGAATATATTAATGATAAATGTATTGGATTTACACAAAAGGTTGCATTTTATATACTCCAACGAAGTTCCTCCAGCCTCCAGTCTGTAGCCTAACTACCTAAATAGTTACAAATAAATAGATATCAATTAATTACAAATAGTTTAACTAAATAAAAAAATTATGAAAAAGGTAACATTAACAATTGCAGCATTAGTATTTATGACTTACATAGTTAGTGCACAGACAGATTATAGCGAAAGACTTTCTATAGGTTTAAAAGCAGGTATAAATTATTCGAATGTTTACAACTCGGAAGGCGAAGAGTTTGATACCGATCCTAAATTTGGTTTTGTGGCTGGAGGATTTTTATCAATTCCGATTGGTAAATTTTTAGGTGTTCAACCCGAAGTGTTGTTCTCGCAAAAGGGCTTTAAAGCAACTGGAAAATTTTTAACTAATACCTACACCTTTACACGCACAACTAGCTTTATCGATATTCCTATTTTAATACAGTTAAAACCAAGTGAGTATGTTACAATATTAGCTGGACCTCAATATTCGTACCTGGTTAACCGAAAAGATGAATTTGGCAATATAAGTCAAAAGGAATATTTTAAAAACGAAAACGTTCGCAAAAACCTATTCTGTTTTTTAGGTGGTTTCGACATTAACTACGATCATTTTGTATTTGGGGCACGCGTTGGATGGGACATTACCAAAAACAATGGCGATGGCACTTCTACAACACCACGGTACAAAAACGTGTGGTATCAGGCAACAGTTGGGCTTAGGTTTTAAATTCAAATAAATAAAATAAATTTAATATAATAATTAAAAAATAGAAATCATGGGAAATTTGCTTTATGTTGTAGCAGTAATTTTAATTATTTTATGGGCTATTGGGTTTGTTGGTTACAGTGCCGGAGGACTTATCCATATATTGCTTGTAATAGCAATAATAGCAATTATTCTCAGGCTTATTCAGGGTAGAACTTTATAAATCAATCAATTAATCAATTAATCAATTATTCAATCAATTCACTAATTAATATAAAAGTTTATGAAAAAGTATCTTTTGGGTGTAATAGCAGCTGGCATGTTATTTACCACTAATCCGCTAAAGTCGAATACAATAGATGAAGTAGCTCCAATAGAAATTAAAGCCACTAAATCGGAAAACGACATAAAAGTTAAAGCCATAGAAATGAGGATAAACGAAATAAATGCTATGGATAAGTCGAATTTAACAGCTTCGGAAAAAAGAAGTTTGCGCAAGGAAGTTCGTTCAATGCGTAGTCAGTTAAACGATTTAGGTGGTGGTGTTTATATTTCGGTAGGTGGCATTATTATTATTTTATTGTTGATTATCATTTTGTTATAATGGATGTTCCATTTAACAAAAAACTATAATCCAATGAAATATGCATACTATATAGTTGCAGTAATAATGATTATTGGTTGGGCAATAGCAGTTTTCGTGTACGATGCCGAAAGTTTTATACATGTTATTTTAGTTGTTGCCCTGCTAATCATATTCTTTCGAATTGTAAAAGGTAATCGAAAACTTTGAAAATCATCAAGTTTAATACAATCATTTTAAAAATAAAAGCTATGAGTTCAGGAAAAGTTTTACTAGGAGTATTAGCTGGCGCTGCCGCTGGTGCATTGTTGGGTATTCTATTTGCTCCCGAAAAAGGTTCGGATACACGTAAAAAGATATCGAAAAAGGGCGAAGACTACGCCGAATCGTTGAAAGTAAAGTTTAATGAATTTCTCGATACAATAACCGAAAAATTCGATAATGTGAAAGACGATGTTTCAGACTTTGCTGATAAAGCTCAAGCCAAAGCGGAAGATTACAAAAATGCCGCCAAAAACGCTACGGTTTAAGGTTTTGGAATATGGATATTTAAAACCCTTTGCTTTTTAAAAACCCTTTGCTTTTTTAAAACGCAAAGGGTTTAATAAGTTGTATTTCGTGTTTGGAGTATATTAACGATATTAATCAAAAAACTATGGAAAAGGAAATGATAAAATCCAAGCCTCCTGTGCATAGCAATGTAGGCTTAAGCAAAGCATCAGTGCAAACCTTCGATTTACCTTCTATTATAAAGAAAATGAAACACGAATATACATGGGACGAAGGTGAGTTAAACTCAAGGGTTTTAATAAAAAGTCGTGAAAAACAGATTGTTCTTACTGCAATGCACCAAGGCATGGAGATTAATTCATTTCAGGCCAACGATTCGGTTACCTTTCAAATAATTGAAGGGAAGTTAAAGTTTCATACCAATAAGGAATCGGTAACTCTTAAAGAAGGTCAATACCTTACACTTAACGAAAACATAAAATACAGCCTCGTTACCGATGAAGAAACTGTGTTTTTGTTAACTATTGCAAACAACACGTTTCAGCCAGCGGAGAATTAGAAAGTACTTATTACCAATAGCAATAATTTGGTAAATTTTTATGAGCATCAATTTAGTAATTGGTAATAGCTTGAAATACATATAAATAAAGAAATATTTCAATTTATTTCTATGTATTTCAGTTTGTTAGTTATGAATTAGATGCAAAAACGTACTTGGTAATAAGAAAAATACAACATTTTATAATTATAAAGTATGGAAGATAATTCGAAATTAATAGAAGCTTTATTCGAAAAAACAACCGATTACGCCAAAGTTAGTTACGAAGTTTTTAAACTTAAAACACTAGATAAAGCATCGGATATTGTATCGTCGATAGTACAAAATACCATTGTATTTGTGTTTATTGGGTTGTTTTTAATTTTCGTAAATTTGGGCATTGCTTTTTGGCTTGGCGAAATTTTGAATAAAACATACTATGGTTTTTTTGCGGTTGCCGCATTTTATATGGTTGTTGCGGTTGTAATTCATTTTATAATGCACAAAAGCCTTAAAAGACTAATATACAATTATATGGTAAAACTTATTTTTAAGTAGGCTGGTGGAATGAGGCTGTAGGCTGTAGGAGAATAGATTAAGGATACATTTATTCGAATTTACACAAAAGGTCGCATTTTATATACTCCAACGAAGTTCCTCCAGTCTAAAGTCTCTAGCCTATAAAAGCCTCTCACACAAAACATGTAATTAAACACACACACTTATGCAAAATATATCGTCGGTTGCCGAATTAAAATACGCTATTCAGTTGCTAGAAGTTGATCAGGCAAATAAGGAACAGTTATTACGAGAGCAATTTTGTTATACATACGAGAGCTTAAAGCCGATTAATATAATAAAAAACACCATTAAAGACATATCGTCGTCGCCATATTTAATTGAAAATATGGTAGGTTCAGCAATTGGCTTAGGTACTGGTTTTCTTTCGAAAAAATTAATAGTTGGTGCATCGGGTAATATTGTTAGGCGAATTATAGGTGGTATTGTGGAGTTTGGGGTTACTAATCTGGTTTCGCACCAAACAAGCAATCTAAAATCGACAGGACTATCGATTCTTCAGCATATTTTTAAAAAGAAAAAACACCCCGAAGTAAATAATTAAAAACTTTATAAGCGTGATAGATAAAGAATTGCAGTTACCGTTTTATGCGAAGATAACTATCTTTTTGATAGGTGCATTTGTCTTTTTAACGATGTTATATATCGCACAGGATATTATAGTGCCGCTAGTTTTCTCGATAATTATAGCCATTGTGCTTCATCCATTGGTTAATTTTTTTGTTCGCCTTAAAATAAACAGGGTTGTAGCCATTGTCATTACTTTAACCCTTACGTTTGTTGTAATTGCTGCATTTTGCGCATTATTGTTTTCGCAGGTTAGCAAATTTAGCGATTCGTGGCCGGCGTTGGTCGATAAGGTTACCGAAACAATAAATGCAACAGTAAAATGGGTTTCGGGCTATTTCGATATACGACCTCGAAATATATATGCTTGGATTGCAAAAACTAAAACCGAGCTTATTAGTTCAAGTGGTGCTGCCATTGGGCAAACGCTTGTAAGTGTAGGTAGTGCAATACTAATACTCTTATTAGTACCTGTTTACGTATTTATTATTTTATACTACCAACCACTTTTGCTCGAATTTATACGTCGTCTTTTTGGCGAAAGCAACCAGAGTAGCGTAAGCACAATAGTAACAAAAACAAAATCTGTAATTCAGCAATATCTTATTGGGCTAGTTATTGAGGCAGTGTTGGTGGCAGCTTTAAACACCATAGCACTTCTTGCACTTGGTATTGAATACGCTTTGCTACTTGGTATTATTGGGGCTTTGCTTAATGTAATTCCGTATGTGGGAGGTTTAGTAGCTGTTGCACTACCCATGATAGTAGCGTTAGCAACAAAAACTACAGCTTGGTATGCCCTATATGTCCTTATTGCTTACTACATTATACAACTTATCGATAATAATTATATAATGCCAATAATAGTTTCGTCGAAGGTAAAAATAAATGCTTTGTTTTCTATAATAGTTGTAATAGCAGGAAACGCGCTGTGGGGTGTTTCGGGTATGTTTCTGTCGATACCACTGTTGGCTATTGTTAAACTTATTTGCGACCATATTGAACCTCTTAAACCATGGGGTTTTTTACTTGGCGACACCGTGCCGCCTTTGTTATTAGGGAAAAGAAATTAAAAATACAGCTATGATACAAGTAATTAAGGAAGGTATTCTACTTACCATGTCCGATGCTGAATTTGAAAACGAAGGTGTATTAAACCCTGCTGTAATTCGCGAAGGCGATAGCGTGCATATATTTTACCGAGCAGTACAAAAGGGAAACCATTCCACTATTGGTTATTGTAGGCTCGATGGCCCATTAACGTTAGTTGAACGATGGGATAAGCCTTTTATGGTACCCGAATTCGACTACGAATTGCAAGGTGTTGAAGATGCGCGTATTACAAAAATTGACGATTTGTATTATATGACCTACACTGGTTACGATGGTGTAAATGCTCGTGGGGCGTTAGCTACTTCGAAAGATTTGAAGCATTTCGAAAAACAGGGGCTACTTGTTCCAAACTTTACATTTGCCGAATTTGTATCTATTGTTGAAACAATCGAAAATTTAAACGAGAACTATTATACCAATCAAAAATTCTATTATCTGGCCGACGATGTAGAAAAAAAGATGATACTGTGGGATAAAAATGTTATTTTCTTTCCACGCAAAATACACGGCAAGTTTGTGTTTTTGCATAGGCTACGCCCTGGTATTCAGCTGGTTTCGGTAAAAAGTTTAGACGATCTTACCAAACCGTTTTGGAAGAAGTACTTTCAGAACCTAACCGACCATATTGTACTTGACCCTATTTACAAGCACGAATGGAGCTACATAGGCGGTGGTTGCCCCCCTATTGAAACCGAACAAGGATGGCTATTAATTTATCACGGAGTGAAAAAAACCGAAAAAGGGTTGGTTTATTCGGCTTGTGCCGCTTTGCTCGATTTACATAACCCAATAAAGGAAATTGCCCGGTTGCCATACCCTTTGTTTACGCCCGAGTATGAGTGGGAATTGATAGGCGAAGTAAATAATGTGGTTTTCCCAACTGGTGCCGCCCTGTTTGGCAATACGCTGTTTATATATTATGGCGCTGCCGATTCGCTAATTGCTTGTGCTAGGGTAAATTTGCCCGACCTTGTATCCGAATTATTAACCCACTCAGGAAAGGAAGTAGTAAATAAAACAATGTAACTCGCTGTATGGGCTGAATTGCAACATAGCGCTGCGATCTCACTGCAGGTAAATTCAGCCAAGCGTCGGGTCATGCGATTTAGTGTCATTCCGACGTAGGTCGGAATCCATAAAATAAAAAAGTGTTAGGGATTACCTTCGGTGAGGGCTTCGCCGTTCCGACCTGCGTCGGAATGACATCTTTTTACATAGCATCAGCTCATTGCGCTGAATATTATATTCGTACACCTTATCATTTAAAAACGAGCGTCATGAAAAATAAAATAGATTTCCCCAAAATCGATAACCATGCTTTGCTTCAACAGAAAGCATTTGTTTCGAATACTAAAATATACGGCAACAAAGCTTCGGCAAAAGGTAATAGCAATTCTACAAACCAACCCGAAAACGATTTGGCTGAGGTATTGTTCTTAACATCTTATCCGCCAAGGGAATGTGGTATTGCAACTTATTCGCAGGATTTAATTAAGGCATTAAATAATAAATTTAGCCAGTCTTTATCGATAAAGGTTTGCGCGTTAGAATCGGGTAAATCGAATTACTTATATCCTGCCGAAGTAAAATATACGTTAAATACCTCAATTGAATACGAATACGAGCACTTAGCGTTAACCATAAATAACGACAGAAAGGTAAAGATTGTACTTGTTCAGCACGAATTTGGTTTCTTTAAAAGTCAGGAGCCAGCATTTATGCGGTTTTTGTACGAGCTTGCAAAACCAGTAATTATAGTTTTTCATACAGTATTGCCAAACCCTAGTGAGCTTCTAAAAGCAAAAATTAGAAGTATTGCAGCCTTTGGGTCAATTATTGTTATGACAAACAATTCGGCCGAAATTTTAGTTAACGATTACGATTTCCAACCTAAACAAATTACAGTAATTGCCCACGGTACGCACCTTGTGTCGCATTTAAGCGAAACGTTTCTGAAAGAAAAATATGGGTTGCAAGGCAGAAAGGTATTGTCAACCTTTGGCTTACTTAGTTCGGGCAAAAGCATTGAAACCACCATAGAAGCATTGCCCGAAATTGTTAAACAATGCCCCGAAGTAATTTTTTTGGTGCTAGGTAAAACACATCCCGAAGTAGTAAAAACCGAGGGCGAAGTATATCGCGAAAAGCTCGAACAGATGGTTGAATTGTTTAATCTTCAAAATAATGTAAAATTTATTAACAGCTATTTGGCATTGCCCAAATTACTGGAATATTTACAACTTACCGATATATATCTGTTTACATCTAACGACCCTCATCAAGCAGTGTCGGGTACTTTCGCTTACGCTATGAGCTGCGCGTGTCCAATAATTTCGACACCTATGCCTCATGCCAAGGAATTACTAACCGACGATACCGGTATTATATTCGACTTTCGTAACTCCCAGCAATTGGCCGAGGCTGCAATTATGCTTCTGAACGATGATACATTGCGTAAATGTATAAGCGCAAATGCTTTGCAGAAAATAGTTTCGACCGCTTGGGAAAATTCGGCTGTTGCACATGCTATGCTTCTCGAAAAAATTAGCAGCGGCAAAATTACTATTCAATATAATTTGCCCGAAATAAATTTGGATCATCTGCACGAAATGACCACTAATTTTGGTATTATTCAGTTTTCGAAATTAAACCAACCCGATATCGAATCGGGCTATACGTTGGACGATAACTCCCGCGCATTGGTTGCCATGTGCATGCACTTTAAACTTATGGGCAACGAAAAAGATTTGTACTACATAAATAAATACGTTCAGTTTATAGGTCATTGCCAACAGCCAACGGGTAACTTCCTAAACTATGTTGATGTTGATAAGCAATTTACCGAGCAGAACAAAGCTGTAAACCTCGACGACTCAACTGGACGTGCAGTATGGGCTTTGGGGTATTTGGTTTCGCTAAGCGGATTAATACCTGCAAAAATTATATCCGATGCCAATACCATTCTTCAAAAAGCTATTCCACGATTAGAAAAAGTACATTCCACGCGCGCTATGGCTTTTGCAATTAAGGGATTGCATTATCATCAGGGCACTGTAAATTCGCCCGAACACATTAGCCTTATAACAGTATTTGCAAATAGGCTGCTCGAAATGTACAAGCACGAAGCTAGCGAAAATTGGGAGTGGTTTGAGGGTTATTTAACCTACGCTAACAGCATTTTGCCCGAGGCTATGTTGTATGCAT
Source organism: Bacteroidales bacterium (assembly GCA_025361285.1). Lineage (GTDB taxonomy): Bacteria > Bacteroidota > Bacteroidia > Bacteroidales > JAAUTT01 > JAAUTT01. The sequence continues at coordinate 38,348 of JANYAP010000095.1, forward strand.
GGCTAACCACTGGCGAAAAGGTTTATAAAGATGTTGCCATATCGTCGTTCGATTTTCTTCTGTCGCAAATATTTAACGATAATGGAATAGAAGTTATCTCGAATAAACATTGGCTATTGAAAGGGCAGCAAGCGGGGCATTTTGGCGAACAGCCAATTGATGTAGCCTATACCGTAATGACTTTAAGCAAGTTTTACGATGTGTTTATGAAAGAGGATTATTATATAAAAATGCGTACTGCCTTCAATTGGTTTTTGGGTAGTAACCGTTTGCGCCAAATTATATACAACCCTTGCACAGGCGGCTGCTACGATGGTTTAGAGGAAATACACGTAAACCTCAATCAGGGTGCCGAATCGACGGTTAGTTACTTAATGGCGCGTTTTACTGTTGAAAGGTATAAGCAACCGCATAAAAACACAACAGGCAAGGCGCATGTAAGTGCTTCCAAGGAAATAAATAAAAAGGAGGAATTGGTTAAAGCTGAAACGAATAAGCTGAAGACAAAAGCATCGCGCATATTCAGTACCACTTTTACAGGTGTAACCTCGGTTATATTATTGTAAGTTCGAAAACATGGCGCACGTTTTAGAAGAATATGGTGGTTGTTAATGAGATACAATATAGGTATAGTGCTTTTAATCAATAGTTCGGTAAGCTTATATTTAAGTTCTTTAACTTTTTGATTTAGTGCAATTTTGTGTTTTTGCGGCAAGCCGCCAAAAGGTTTACCGAGGTATTGTTTGATAGAAATTTTAAGTCATTATTCAGGATGATACAATTTGATTTATAATTTTGTTTATCAATGTTTTAACATTACACGGATAGAACGCATAATATTTTCGCAAAGAAAGCAACGGCTTTATTTATAATGCTTTGCGTTCTTTGCGTTTTTTTATTTGCGATACCTTGATAGAAATATTTCCAAACAATTTAATATTTCCAAATAATCTTTTAAATTTGTAACTATTTAATAATTAATCTTTAACCTGTTAAATTCTAGTAGGAAAGTATTGAGCGTTATACTATTTAGATTGGCTGTAGTTTCATTTTTGGTAACACACTACACTCGTAACATTAATAGTGTCCATCAATAAAGTCGATAATTTGCGTAATTAATCCTGACAGGTTTTCGGTAATAAGTAGACTTTCTGATAATTACAAATTACCGAGGTTTTATAGAATACAAAACCTGTAAGGATTTTACACATTTCGGATGAACACTAATTGCCATTAAATTAACACTATACGGTTGAAAGGAAGATGCTTTATTCTTAAAACTCTTAAACAATATGGCGTAATTGATTCGTAAATAGCCGTTTAATATTTTGTCTATCAAACTTTTGAGCATTTATTGTGGCATTTATTTTTAACAAATTCAATTTCTTTTCATCAATACTTAATTCTTCAATAATTTGGGCTAGGTTTAATGGACTAGAATAAAATATTGCCCCAGTCTTTATTTCGTTCATAACGGTGAGTTCCTCCGGAAACAAACATGGCAAAGCGTATTTAATCATGGCAAAGGTAATGCCAGTTTCCTTTGATTTACCGTATTCTTCTGTTGTGCCGTCGTTTTGGTAAAATCTATTTAAAGGCCCACAAATAATATCGGCAGTTAACATGTGTTTCTCGTACTCCACTTTGGAAACAAAATGCTTGAAGCAAATAACCGAGTCTTTAAATTTTTCAAATTCATGTATTATCTCGTTAGAACCAAGACCAATAGGCTTACCTAGAAATACAAATTGAATATTTTGTATATTTGATGTGTTTTTAAGCGCTTCAAGTATAAATGAATAGTTACGTCGCTTCAGATCTATCGAACCAGGTATTACAATTTTTAGTTTTTTAGTGCTTTCAATAACTGGTGTGGTAGTTGTAGGCGAATATATTTGATACGGAATCACAAATACAGTTGCTTTTGGGTGGTATTTTAATAATTGTTCCTTTAAATTTTCACTAAAAACATTGAAATGGCTTTTTTTTAATGCAATTGCCTTGGTACGGTTTTTAATGAACGACCTTAAGCTCATGTTTTTATGATGATAAAAAAAAGAATTCACATTATGAATAGTGAGGATTATAAAAGCTGATCTTTTGATAAATATATAAAATATAAAATTAAGCAACCAGTCGGATTGAAGAGTGTTAAAAAAAACAATATCCCAGCTACTATTATTAAGTAATCGTATTGTTTTTAAATAAAATGCTAATTTTGATTTTTTTGTGAAATAGCAATGTAAATTTTTGTTGTTTGGTTGAGCAATCCCAATATCATAAAATCTTTCAGCTACATTATTATGAATAAACCATTCTATTTGATCCTGATCGAATATTTTACTTTGAGTAATAGCAAAATTACCATGCGACCCACTTGGATCAAAAACTGCGATTTTCATATTATCAAACTTTTTAACAACTAGTTATTTAGCATCTCCTGTGCTACTTCGATTATTATCTTATTATCGTCAAAACGTTGAATTTCTTAAGGAAACAACAAATATATCTATATCTTGCGAAAATATACTCTGCATGTTTTATCAATCCGACCTAAATTGAAACTATTTAAAACTTATGTTGGAAAAAGAGTTTATTAAGTCTTTTATTTCAAAGTCAACGCTACTAGTTGTTAATTTTCTGCTAGTTATAATAACGTCGCGTTTTTGGGGAGCCGACGGAAGAGGATACATCTCTATAATGGTTACAAATATGGGCGTGCTTGCCATAATTGCTAATGTACTTACAAATAGCAGTGTTAGTTACTATTATAGCCAAATAGGCATCGAAAAAATGTTTATGCCTGCCATTTTGTGGGTATTCATTGTTTCGTGTGCCGGCTCTGCTTTCGTATGGTTTTTGGGCAGTTTCGAAAACGCAATGTTTTTATTTGGCTTTGTGGCATTAAATGCAGTTTTGGCTTTTTATATGTCGGTATTTGTAAGCCAACAAAGGCTTAGAATTTATAACATCATTATAGTTCTTCCTGCCTTGTTTTCGCTAATACTAGTGCTGTTTTGCGAGTATATACTTAATATTCACAACTATAGAGTTTATTATTATTGCTATTTAATATCATTGTTTTTTACATGTCTCATTTCCACTACTTTTCTTAAATTCAAAATTCAATTTAGCAACTCAGTTTCTATTACAAACGTAAAGTTATTAATGAGTTATGGATGGAAAAATGAGTTGTCGGGGTTCGTTCAGATGTTAAATTATAGGCTAGCTTATTATTTTTTACTGTATTATATTGGTCATAAGTCAGTTGGATTATTTTCCGTAGCTGTTGCGTTCTCCGAATCGGTATGGGTGGTAAGCAGAAGTATTTCGTTAGTTATTTTTTCGAAAATACTAAACGATAAAGATTTAGCTCGAAACAAACAATTAGTAACCAAAGCTGCCGTATTAAGTTTACTTGGCTCGGTAGTTTTAATGGCTGGCATACTAATAATACCCGAGAAAGTTTACTTGATGCTTTTGGGGGTAGAATATGCTGGCATTAAGGTAATTATGTTAGCCATGACACCCGGAATATTAGCTATAGCCTTCGTAAACCCCATTGGTCATTTTTTTTCGGCACGAGGCATACAAAACATATTAATTTACAAATCGTTAGCTGGGCTAATATTATTGTGCCTTTTGGCATTCATCTTAATTCCAAATATGGGGCATATTGGCGCGGCAATATCAATTACTGCATCGCATATTGTTTCGTCGGGGGTTTTGTGGTTTTGGTATCGCAAAAAGGCAAATTTATTGAGGGTAGGCAAATTGGCATTGCAAATCAATAGTTAATCAGAATATATACAATAAAAAAAACTAATAAAATGCTTAAAAATTTGTAAAAACTATGGTCAACTTTACAGGTTACTCGCTGATGAAACCGACATCGAGAGAATCTGTAAAATCATTAATCATGAAATTAAACCCCTATATAACTGAAAAGGATTTAATTAGACTTGGGCCAAATGGAGATGGAGGCTATTTAGTTCCAAATGATTTAGAAAATATAATAGCATGCTTTTCTCCTAGTGTAGATATGATTAGTGAATTTGAGATGGATTGCTTAAAAAATGGAATGAAAATATATATGGCTGATAAAACAGTCGATAAACCAAATATAGACATTCCTATAAGCCAATATGAATTTATCAAAAAGCATATCGGATGTACTAATAATTCAAATTACTTAACTATTGATGAATGGGTTAATTCATCTTTGGTTAATGAAAACAATGATTTGCTGTTACAAATGGATATTGAAGGTGGCGAATACATTTCATTAATTAATATCTCAGATTCATTAATGAAGCGGTTTAGAATTTTAGTAATTGAGTTTCATGCATTAGATCAACTTTGGAATCTTCAATTTTTTAATATTGCGCAACAAGTATTCGATAAAATACTCCAAACCCACACATGTGTTCATATTCATCCAAATAATGATAGAGGAATTGATAAAACTTTTGGAATAGAAATTCCTCGAACCGCTGAGTTTACTTTTTGGAGAAATGACAGGGCAAAATTTGAAAATCATCAAATGAATTTCCCTCACCAATTAGATTTTGATAACACTGATAATAAGCATATTCCCTTACCCGATATTTGGTTTGATTGCAAATAACAATTGAATATATTTTGAGTTATGCAGTTTTTTTCGAAACGGATTGTACTCCTGAGTTCGAACACTCAGTACTGGGGAAAAGCAAGAGGGTAAATACGAAAATTAAAAAGTAAACAATCATGTTTTTGATGACTATTCAATTTCCGTACAATTCATCACCTTTCCAAAAAAAAACAAAAAAACGTTTCGCAATCAAATGACTATGAAACGTTTTTGTGCCCAGGACGAGACTCGAACTCGTATGCTTTTAACGGCGCTACCCCCTCAAAGTAGTATGTCTACCAATTTCACCACCTGGGCTTGTTTTCGAAAGTTATATATTATTTTGAAAAATGCCTCTTTTTTCGAGGTGCAAATATAGTAAAATTGTTGCAAGATAAATATACCGTTTTTACATTTTTTAGTGTCCAAAACAGGAGTTGAACCTTTTAAATTATTAACCATGAATACAATTGATATACAACAGTTTATATGTAAAAATTAAGTGTCGTCATAATACTGTTAAAGGTTTTCATTAAAATGCTATTTTTCAACTTATTAAATACCAAACGCCAGTTTTACGCCTTCAATCAACATATTAGCACCAAGAACTCCGAGAATTAGCCCCATAATTTTACCAATAATGACAAAGTTTTTGTCGCCAACCATTTTAACAATTAACGAGCTGTATATAAACGCCATATAGGTTAAGCCCACTATTAGTGCAAAGATAACGATGGTTAAAAACACATGAAGTAAATTGGCTTTTACTACAAAATTCATTGCAGTAACAATGGTGCCAGGTCCAGCTAATATTGGTATTGCTAGCGGCGATATTGTTATACCTTCATCAAAATCCTTCTTTTCTTGAAGCTGAATACTTGACTTTTTCGATTGAAGCATCTCGAAACCTATAAAAAAAACTAACACCCCGCCAAACACCTTAAATGCAGGGATTGTTAAGCCGAATATTTGAAAAATATACTGCCCAATTAAAATAAAGGAGAAAACAATGACAAAAGCAACAATGCTAGCTGTTTTAGCTACTTCGCGCTTTTTGTTTTCGTTAAGCCCTTCGGTTAACTTTACAAAAATTGGGATATTAACAATTGGGTTCATAATGGCAAAAAAAGCCATAAAAACTGTAAATGAATAACTCCAAACATTCTCCATGCTAATCTATTGATTCGTAGAATTTTAACCTGTTACGGAGGGTTGCTATCTCGTTATGCATAATGTTAATGCGTTGAAGTAGATGGGTAATAGTATCAATGCCTTCCATATTTATATCCCAATCGTAATACAAACGTACAAATTTTTCGAGTTGTTGAAGTTGACTAGCCTCAATAAATTCAATTTCGTTAACTACAATTATTAATGTTAGGTTTGATTTTCAACACAGGATATTGAGAATGCAAGCGCTCAAACAGAAATACAGAAAACATAAACACAGAGGCGCAAAGACACAGACAAATATCGGCGAATTTTTAAAATGGGTTTGTTTTTGCACATTTCATTTAAAGTGCTTGTTATTAATAATTTATTGATAAGGTTAGAAGGACACCGAGTTTAAAGAATCGCATACAATTCTTATGTGAACTCTGTGAACAGCGTTTTTTACTTTTTTGCGAAATTGGTCGGATAAGCCTATTAACCTTATAAACTCGAAGGTAAAATAGTGCTGAATGACGGGTAAACTGTTGGTATTAATTATTGCTTTTGCAACGACTAACACTCCTAAGCCACTGGCAGTAAGGTCTTCAACTGCTTTCGAATAACGTTTTTTGTTTTCGTTGTTTAAATGGTTTAGTTGTGTTTTTTGATAGGTATTATAAACAGAGGTTTTGAGGTGCGATGTAATACTTTTTCGGTAACGCTTCCCATAAGTATTTCGTTCAGCCAACGACGGCTGTGCGAGCCCATAACAATAATATCGGCATGCAAGTGCTTAGCTGTTTGCAATATAGCGTCGGCAAAATCGCCCTCGCGCACTAATGTTTGAATTCGTTCGCCGCCAAGGTGCAGCCTAGTTTTTTCGAGGTAATGCTCGGTAGCTTTTTTTAGTCCGTTGGGTTCGAGTAAATGCGACGTATCGGCAGCCGAGAAACCCATAAACCCTACGATTGGCGAATATTCAAGACCAGAATAATAGGTTGTGTCGGCAATTACGTGAAGCAGAACTACTTCGGCACCCATTTTTTTGGCTAACGAATAGCCTTGTTCGGCAACTTTTTGTGCTGTTGGATCGTAATCGAGGGCAATTAGTACTTTTTTCATTTATATTGGTTTAAAATAGGTGAAAATTGTAATAAAAGTTAGAAAATAGAGTTGTTGTCATCCCGACGCAGGTCGGAACCGAGTTTACGAACTCGCCGAAGGCAATCCCAAAAGTACGAGCGGCAGAAATGCAATTGCGCAACCTTTATGGATTACCTTCGGTGAAGGCTTCGCCGTTCCGACCTGCGTCGGAATGACAGCTTATCTTTAGTGCTTCACTACCATCATCTACGCGATACTAACCAACCCAGTGCGAAACCAATGCCAAGGCTGATAAGTATCTGTGTCCAATTCCAATTATTAAGGTTCGGTGAGCCATTGCCGTGCATCAAATTCATTATTATTGGTCCGCCGCCAAGTATTAGAAAGGCTACCACAATTATAGTAAAGGCAATTAAATACACTGCGGTTCGGTTTGTTGTTGCTATTCGTCGATGTACCATAATTTTCTCGCTTTCTTATATAATAAATACTATGTGTGAGTTATATAAACAAGTTATTTGTCTTTACGCTTATTATTCTTTTTTGCTGCCTTCCATTTGGAGTGCTCGGGGTGGTTTTTGTTTTCGAAATATCGTTCATCTCGACTATCGCGAATGGATTGATGATATTCGTTTTCCTTGGGTGAACCATATCGATCGCGAAAATCGTTATGGTGCATATAAGGTCTATATTCATTAATTACTATTTTTCTACCTCTATACATATCGTAATTACGGTGGCGTTCAGGTAAATACGATCTACTTATCCATCGACCGTTTTCCATATACACGTACTTGTGCCGTTGCACGTAATAGTAAGTTTCAATTTCGGGCAAATAGTAATAATCCACATAATCGTATCCTACAGGACCCCAAATTGGCTGGCTACCAATATTTACGCGAACTGAAACTTGTGCAAACGATGTTTGATACATTAAACTACCTAAAAATAAGGCTGATAAGAGAAGTAAATTTTTCATAATTTCAAATTAATTAATAACTAAATTTATGGATTACCTGCTGTTACGGCTCGTTGTTCCAACATTCGTCGGAATGACATTAGAGCCTTTGTCATCCCGATGTAGGTCGGGATCTCAAATGAACGAGTGACGGTAAAGCAATTACGCAAAATGTATGGATTGCCTTCGGCGAGCTCGTAAACTCGGTTCCGACCTACGTCGGAATGACAGCATACTTTTATGCATTACCTGCGGACAGGGCTTCGCCGTTCCGACCATCGTAGGGATGATAATCACCAATATTTCCGTTCGAACCTTCGTAGGGATGACAATTCTGCAAAAAAGTACCCTTTCGGAATCGGCTCAATGTCGAATTTAATAACTTACGCCTCGTCGTTGATGGTTCGAATTAAGCTAATGCCAGCAATAAAAAAGATAAGCCCAATTACGCTATATATAATTAGGGCTTTAAAAGCATTGTTACTTTCGGCATTATTTACAAATAGTACTGCGGCATAAATTAAACCAGCTATTCCGAGGATAGTTAGAAGTGCTCCAAATATTCTTTTTAAGTTCATATTCTTTTTGATTTAGTTTCGAAACAGTTTTTGTTTCGGGTATTTGTTGGCGAAGCACAAGTGTCATTTTTTCGTGCTTTACCATTATAGCGGTTACAAAATCGGCAGTTCCGAGGTCTTTATATTTATCTGCAACTGGTATTATTTCGCTGATGATAATTTGGATTATAACTAGGTGGTCGTTAGCCAACGATTGAAGTATTTCCGATGGATTGCTAAAGTTGTGGTTGTGCTGATCTAAATGAGTAAGGTTAAAAAAATCTTTTAGTGAGCCTAATGCAAAATGCCCCATAGAACGCACACGATCGGCAATATCGTCGATAATAACATCCAGCAATTCGTACTGGCATTCTAAAAACTTGTTGAGCTCGTAAAAACTATCTTCGCTAACATTCCAATTCGCATTGCGAGTTTTGGTGTAAAGTGCATATTCGTTGGCTAACAGCAAGTTTAGCGAAGCAACAATTTCGTCGGCTATACTGTTGGGTGTTGATGTTGACGTTTTCATAAATTGTATTTTTATTTGTTAAATTCAGGTGCAATTAGGCTTGAGGCTTGAGGCCAGAGGCTGTAGGCTGTAGGAACTTCGTTACACCCAATAAAACCAATATAATTTCCTTCGACCTTATTTCCTTCGACCTTATTTCCTCCAGCCTCCAGCCTAATTCAGGTAATTATCAATTACCGCCATAAAATACTCTTTATCAATTGGTTTAGAGATGTAATTATCGAAACCACCCTCAAGAGCCTGTTCTCGGTCGCTATTGAGCGCGAAAGCTGTTTGGGCAATAATAGGTATTGTGGGTCGCATGTGCTTAATTAGCCGCATCGATTCGTAGCCGTCCATTACGGGCATTTTTATATCCATTAACACCAACGAAATATCGGAGTTTCGTTTAACTTGCTCCACAGCTTCTTGTCCGTCCCAGGCATTTAGCACTTTAGCGTTTGTATGTTTAAGAATTTCTTCGATATAGGTGTGGTTAAATTTTTCGTCCTCAACCAGAAGTATTGTTTTATTGTTCCAGTCGTAATCTTTGGCTTTGGCTGCTGGCGAAGGTATTTCGGCGTTTACAATTTCGTTTGAATACGGTATAGTGAACGTAAACGTAGAACCTTTACCAAGTTCGGAAGTGAGATAAATATTGCCACCAAGTTTTTCTACCAATGCTTTAGAAATAGATAAGCCTAACCCATTGCCACCAAATTCGCGGTTATTGGAGGTTTCGACTTGCCTAAATCGTTGAAATATAATAGCTTGGTTTTCGGGAGCAACGCCAATACCTGTATCTTTAACGTAAAACTCAACAAATTTTTCTTTTATCTTATAACCAAATTCAATTTTGCCTTCTTTGGTAAACTTTATGGCATTATTAAGTAGGTTACATAAAGCTTGTTTTATGCGGTTTTCGTCGGATTTTAGCAGAAAGAAATCTTTAGGGCGATTGGGAGAGTATAGTAATCGTACTTGAATTTGCTTGCCTTCAATTAATTTTTCGTACGTTTCGAACAAATCGTTCATAAACGTATTGATATTAATTGGCTTATAATCAATAGAAATTTGATTGGCTTCAATTTTCGAAATATCCAAAACATCGCTAATAATCGACATTAGGTTTTGGCAACTCGAATTAATAATATGAACAAACGACTCAAGGTTTTCCTTCGGCAAGTTGCTATCCAAAAGAAACTCCGAGAAACCCATTATAGCATTTATGGGGGTTCGTATTTCGTGGCTCATATTAGCTAGAAATGCCGATTTAAGTTTATCGGATTCCTCGGCTTTAATTTTTGCGCTCACAAGCTCAATATTAACACTTTTTAGGTCATTTATGCTATTAATAAGCTCCTGGTTAAGTAACAAATATTCATTATTAAGATTCGCAAAATTGTTGTTTTGTATTATAAGGTTTTTTTCGCTTTCAATTAACGCCCGCTCAGCAAGTTTTCGTTCGGTAACGTCTCTAATGTTGCATTGTATAATCTTTGTGTTGTTTTCGAGATAAACATTACTCACAAACTCTACTTCGGTAATTTTTCCGTTTTGCTGTTGAATGGGCATATCATCGAAACGAATATAACCGTTGGCTTGTAGCTCTGAAAAGGCTTGTTCCGATTCCTCTTTGTTACTAAAAAGACCTATTTCCCATAATTTTTTTCCAACGATTTCTTGTAGTGGACGAGCTATTATTCTAATAATATACTGATTAGCATCAACAATTTTACCTGTTTCAAAATCTACAATAAGAATGCCGTCCTTAGCCGATTCGAATAAACGCCTATAGCGCATTTCCGAGCTTTTTAACTTTTCGTACATAACACTTTCATTATCAATGACTTTATCGATTTGCGTCTTTTGATGATTGGTATCCAAATTTTTAGATGCCTGATTTTTAAAGGAGAAGAAATTTCTCATAACACTCAATTTATTAGTTACTTATAGCGATACAATTATTTCAACTAATTCTTCTTTAGTTTTGCCAAGCTTGTAACCAAGCAATTCCATCATTTCCTGTTCCTTACCTTCGTTATATTGCAAGTCGTTGTCGGTAACGATGGCATATTTCTGCTTAATCTTGTTTTTTTTCTCGTTCCAATATCCAATTGTACTAGTTTCCATGGTTTATATATTTAAGTTTATGGAATTTTAAGAGTACAAATTTACAATAGCATAACTTGTTAAGTGTTACATTAGTTTTATAAAAAATTATATAATTATCACATTGATACGTTAAATAGACCTCCACTGTCTTTCCAACGCAGGTTGTAACGGCGAAGCCCTAGCCGAAGGTAATCCATAAAGGTATACTGTCATTCCAACGTAGGTCGGAACGGAATTACACCCGCATACCATCGAAAAAAGGAGTGGTTTTCGTTTCTACACATTTGGCTGCGTACAGGTACATTGAAGCGCTCCAGGTTTGCCATTCCTGCCCCATAGGTTTGCCGTTCTGTGCTTTTATCCATTCGTTAAAACCGTATTTTAAAGTTCCTGAGTTAGATACTTTTATACTAGTTGTAAGAGCCACTAACTTTTCGGCGGCTAAAGTGTATTTTTTGGCTGCCACCAATGCTGCAATATAAAACCCGCAAACAAATGGCCAAATACCACCGTTATGATATTCGCCAGGGTTGTTGTATAAAGCATAGCGCGGAAGCCAATCGGGGTCGTTGGTTTTTATAAATGGAAAGAAATTGGGAGGCAAGTTAACTGCCAGTTCGCCCAATTTACCCATTTCGGCGCACTCGTCCTCAATCCACGAAATCATTTCGTCAGTCCGCCACGGGGTTGCTAATCCCGAAAGAATGGCGATGCTATTGCCAAGTAGATCGAAACGCTCGCTACTGTGAATTTTGTAAGACCAGAATGCGTAATATGGCTTAAGTTTAACTACCAATCCTTCGTGTACGTGCTTGTGCATCGATCCTTCTGTTACTGTAAACTTACTCATTTCGCGGCGAACATTTTCGGCTCGTTCGTGGTTTCCTTGAAGTTTCAGATAACTGTAAACCAATGTATTAACGTACAAGCCGTAGCCGGTAACCCATTGTTCGTCGCGCCAATCGCTGGTGGGTTGTTGTGCAACTAAATACCTGTCGCTCGGACTTTGATATTCCATCCATGTTAATGCTTTATTAACAGCATTATGTAGAAAATCGGGTATACCGGTTGCATTTCTGTATATGCTAACACCAAGCAAAAACAACGGCGTTGTATCGCTCGATCCACGATCGTCCTTATCGTGTACCAACGATGGTATGTGCCCTCGCTCGGTTTGGTTTTCGGCCAGAGTTTCCAGCACTTTACGGATACTATCCATTAGCTTTTTATTTCCCGTAACGGCAATGCCAAGAATGGAAATCATTAAATCGCGTGTATATGGCTCGGGGTAACCCCAACCTGCCGTGCGCGGAAGTCCGTGATAAGGCCCGTGGGCATTGTGCAACAGTACTTCAAGAGCAGCTTTCTTAGCTGCTTCTATGTCGTGCCAAAGTTCGGGTTTCATGGTAAAAATTATTAATTACAAATTACTAATGTGCAAATTACAAATTACAAAACTCATTAGTCAATTGCAAATCAGTAATTTGTCATCTGCACATCTGTCATTTATCATTTGCACATTATTCTATCTTTCATAATTTCGATAAAGCGTTTAGCCACAACACGATAGTCGAAATTTTCTACTACTCGTTTGCGGCCTGCAGCGCCAAGTTTTTCACGTAAAGGAGCATCGGTCATTAATTCCATTAAATATTTTGCAATGTCTTGAACATTAGCACGATAATCGACAGTACGAGGCTCCTTAAATACCACACGATGCTTATCTTCGAAACCCGATTCGTCGCCTAGGGTAACTTCGTTTACCACAATTTTTTGTGCAACACTAGCTAACAAAGCTGTTTCGCCGTGTATAAGTGTATCGAGCATTCCCATTGCCTTAATACTAATCACAGGCTTTCCGCAAGCGCCAGCTTCAACCTGTGGCATACCGAAGCCTTCGAGCCGCGATGGAGCCGCATAAATATCGCAAGCACCTACTAAATAAGGCATAAAGGTTCGCGAAATGGTGTTGGTGGCATAAGTAACATTTTTTTCAATGCCCAAATGATTAGCCATTTCCAAATCGGCCATATTTTGGTTCTTGGTGCGGGGTTGAGGCCAAACTTTGCATACGTATTTCCAATCGGGTGCTTTAGTGTCGATAATTGCCAACGCTTGCATTACTTCCTGTGCACCTTTCGAAGCGGCATCGCCACCAACGGTTAGTATCATAAGCTGGTCGGGCGAAATACCCAACGATTCGCGTACGGCCAATATTTTGGGATCGTTCTTTTTATAGGGTTTGAAGGTATCGGTGTTACAACCAACGGGCAACACCTCAATAATATCGGACTTAATGCCATCGCGAACGTACATTTCCTTAACCCAGTTCGATGTAACCAAAATAAGCGGAAGTGCGTTTAAAACTTCCTGATAATTAGCTATATAACCATCGGCAACTAACCACGGCACTGGCCGAGTGCCATACCGTTGAGGGTGAAGCACCAGTTGAGGTGTATGCCCCCAATAACCTACGCCAACAACTACGTCGGGTTCGAACCAGCGGTAGTACCATTCTTTTTCCTGTGCCGACTCGAAATGCACCGCATGCGCATCAACGCCCAGTTCAATAAGACCTTTGTACAATAGGTCGCCTTGCGTTGCTAAACCTCCCGGCGATGGAGGATAATCGTATAGAACCAATACTTTCATGATAAAAAAAATTAATTACTAATGTGCAAATTACTGATTACTAATTTGTCAACTGCACATCTGTCATCTGCACATTTGTAATTTGTAATTATTATATTTTCCAAAAAGCTTCCTCTTTAGGTGTTGTTTGTGCTTCCCAGCTATCGGCTTTAAAACCGTATATATCGGTAATTATGCTAAGTTTTTTTAGCCATATTCGCTTTGTTAGTTTATTGAAAATGTTTGCGTTACGAATAGGCATTGGGTGATATTGTTTGCTATTATCGGTATAGGCGAATGTCCAAAGTTCGTTGGTTGATATTTTTCCTAAATTACAAAGCCGAATAACGGCACTTCCCGTTTCTTCGTGCCTAATGTGGCGTGTGTATTCGCCTAAAGGATTATGTGTAATTACCAAATTGTAATGTTTTGGAGGCAATAAATTGAGTATTGTATTCTCAATTACGTTATCGTTTATTGGGTTTTGTTCCGGACTATCGTCTAAATCGCCCATAATACCTTCGGCGTTCAGCATTTTCAGCGCGTTGTAAAATTTTGGCGCTCTATCGTTATCACTTTTGCGACACAAGCTAACCACAAAGCATTGCCATGTAGGATTGTTTAAGATTGTTCCACCAGCCCAAAGAGTTTCATCGTCGGGGTGAGCAGTGATAATGGCTATCGATTTCATTGGTAGCTGTTTAGGCTGTAGACTGGAGGCTTTAGGCTTTAAGAGCTTCATAGCGAATTTTTAAATTGTGCGTTTAATTTAAATCAGTTATTTCATATTTTAAAGTATTCTAATAATAAGGTAATAAGGTTTGAAAAATGGTATTTTAGTTATTTCTACTAAGGTTAAAATATTGAATATAAGGTTTTAAAACCTTAGTAGAATAAACACTGATGATGAAACCTA
>JANYAP010000096.1 GCA_025361285.1 Bacteroidales bacterium
TGTTTTTAGGTGGATACTCGATTATTTGTGTCTATACGTAATGTAAATAATAAATGGAGTAATAGGCGAAACCATTCCATTGAGTATTAGATTATACGCTGCAATTAGCTTATAATCTGATGTTTTAGAAAAGGTTTCGCCTGTTGTAGTATACTTGGAATGAACACAAACTACCTCCCACCCTAAATTTCTATTAGTTCGATTGTAAAAAAAACATTAATTTTATAACGCTTAAACTTTTATTAAAAGCAATTGTTCTTTTAAACGATTACTCAATAAGTATAAACAATAAATAATGAAATTATGGCAGTATTAGTAGGTAAAAAAGCGCCGTTGTTTAAGGCAGCAGCCGTTGTAAATGGTGGCGAGATTGTAAAGGACTATTCGTTAGAGCAGTTTATTGGTAAGAAATATGTGATTTTGTATTTCTACCCTGCCGATTTTACATTCGTTTGTCCAACGGAAATAATTGCTTTTCAGGATAAATTATCGGAATTCGAAAAACGCAACACCGCTGTTGTTGGCGTATCGGTAGATACTGAGTTTTCGCACTGGAAATGGCTTCAAACCGAGAAGAAAGACGGTGGTATTAAAGGTGTTAAGTATCCGTTAGTTTCCGATGAAACAAAAACTATTTCGGAAAATTACGACGTTTTAGCCGGAAGCTATGGTTATGACGATGAGGGCTTGGCTACATTCGAAGGTTCTCCACGCGCTTATCGTGGGTTGTTTTTAATTGATAAAAAAGGGGTAGTACGTCATCAGGTAGTTAACGATATGCCTATTGGCCGTAGTATCGACGAAGCAATTCGTGTTGTTGATGCTCTTCAATTTAACGAAGAAAACGGTGAAGTTTGCCCAGCCAATTGGCACAAAGGCGATAAGGCTATGAAACCGACTCAAGAAGGCGTAGCTTCGTATTTGGCGGGAAAATAGTCGTAAGAGTAGTAAGACACAAGACACATGTCGTAAGACACAAGTCGTAAGACACAAGTCGTAAGACACAAGTCGTAAGACACAAGATTCTAGTCGTAAGACACAAGATTCTAGTCGTAAGACACAAGATTCTAGTCGTAAGATATAAGTCTATAGCTTTTCCTCTAATGTCTTATATCTTATTTCTTATTTTTTATGTCTTGTGTCTTACGACTTACGACTAAAGTC
Source organism: Bacteroidales bacterium (assembly GCA_025361285.1). Classification (GTDB taxonomy): domain Bacteria; phylum Bacteroidota; class Bacteroidia; order Bacteroidales; family JAAUTT01; genus JAAUTT01. The sequence goes on from JANYAP010000096.1 coordinate 1,165, forward strand.
TATTTCAATCCAACTCCATGCTCTATCAGAAACTGCAATCGTTTATCAGCGAAAACCAACTGTTTACGCCCGAAAGCAAGGTTTTGCTTGCCGTTAGTGGGGGTGTCGATTCGATGGTTATGATGCGGCTTTTTCATAGGCTGGGTATAAATTGCTCGGTGGCGCATTGCAACTTTCAACTACGTGGTAATGAGTCGGATGGCGACGAGGCGTTTGTTCGCGAAAAGGCTAAAGACATTAACTTTCAGGTATTTGTAACTCGTTTCGAAACAACTGAATATGCAGCCGATAATAAATTGTCGGTTCAAATGGCTGCGCGCGAATTACGTTATACATGGTTCGAAAAATTAGCTAAGGTGCATAAATTCAACTGTATAGCCGTGGCTCATAATCGCGACGACTGCATGGAAACATTTTTTGTTAATTTGGGACGTGGAACGGGAATAGCCGGATTAACTGGCATACGTGCCTTTTCGGGAAATATTATTCGACCAATATTATTCGCTTCGCGAACCGAGATAATAGAATATGCTACCGAAAATTTCGTAAGGTTTCGCGAGGATTCGAGCAACTCGAGCGACAAATACCTTCGTAACTATATACGGCATAACGTTATACCGATGTTCGAAGAAACATTTCCAAAATTTCGCGATACTATAACGAATAATATTGAAAAACTTGCAGGTGCTAACGAAATATTTCAATACGCCATTCGAAATATAATATCCTCAGTTACAAGCGAAAACGGTAATGTTATACAAATTTCAATTCCCGATCTGTTAAATGCTCCTGCACCAAAAACCGTTCTTTTCGAGATACTTAAAGCATATTGTTTTACATCGGTTGTGGTTGAGGAAATATTTAAGGCGCTTAATGGCATTTCGGGGAAAAGGTTTTATAGCACAACCCACACTGTTATTAAGAATCGCGAAAGTTTAATTGTCTCGAAAAATGAAGATATTGGCACAACTAAATTTTATATCGACGACGGCGTTACTCAAATATCCTCACCGTTGAACCTTCATTTTCAGTCGTATAGCCGTTCGCCCGATTTCAGTATCGAAAAAAATACGCAGATAGCTTTTCTCGATAAAGAAAAACTTTCGTTTCCGCTTATTCTTCGCAAATGGCAAATTGGCGACTATTTTGTTCCCTTGGGCATGACAGGCATGAAAAAGGTTAGCAACTATTTTATTGATAATAAGTTGTCGTTATTCGAAAAACAAAACGCTTGGATATTAACTTCGGCCGACCAAATAGTATGGATTGTTGGCCAGCGTGTTGACGACCGCTTTAAAGTAATTGATTCCACTACGCAAATTTTGTGCATAAGCTATTCGTAAAACCTTATTTTTGCGGTTAAATGTTTGTAAATTTTAAATTGTGATTTATCCGCAAAATTTCGAAGAAAAAATTGGTTTCGACAAAATTCGTACGATGCTTAAAGCATTGTGCTTATGCGATTTAGGTCGCGAACGAGTAGATCACATATCGTTTTATACCCTTTTCGATAAAATTTCGAAGCTTATTGCACAAACCGACGAGTTTCGGCAGATTTGTGTTATGGAAAACAATTTTCCAGTTGGTCAGTTAATCGATGTAACTCCCTCTCTTAGAAGAATAAAGCTAATAGGAACGTTTTTGGAAATACCCGAGATGGTTGATTTACGTAAATCGCTCGAATCTATTCACGACATACTTAATTTTTTCAAGAACAAAGATACTAATTTATACCCCAACCTTCGCGAGTTAACACTTGGTGTTCAATCGTTTCCGATAGTTTTAAATCGCATCGATGCAATTATCACTAAAAATAATTTAATTAAGGATAATGCTTCGCCCGAACTAGCTTCTATTCGCAGGTCGATAAGCGACAAACTTTCGTCGGTTAGCCGAATTATGCAGCGAATTCTAAAACATGCACAAGCCGAGGGTTTGGTGGACGAAGATACTAGCATTTCAATGCGCGAGGGTCGGGCGGTAATTCCAGTAAACTCAACGTACAAGCGTAAGATACAGGGTATTGTGCACGACGAATCGTCAACTGGTCGCACTTCGTTTATCGAACCTGCCGAAGCAGTTGAAATGAATAACGCTATTCGCGAGCTCGAATTTGCCGAAAGACGCGAAATTATTAAGATTCTTACCACATTTACCGATTTTGTGCGTCCATATCTCGACGACCTTTTTCAGGCGTACGATTTTATGGGAAACATCGATTTTATTCGAGCTAAAGCATTGTTAGCCATTCGCGTAAATGCTGTTAAGCCAGCTATGTTTAATCATTCCGATTTTCGTTGGATAAAAGCTGTGCACCCATTGCTGTATTTGAATTTGCTGAAGGAAAACCGTACGGTTATTCCGCTCGATATTAACCTCGATGAACGCGAAAGAGTATTACTTATTTCCGGACCTAACGCTGGAGGTAAAAGCGTGTGCCTTAAAACTACAGGTCTCATTCAATATATGTATCAGTGCGGCTTGCTGGTACCTCTTTCCGAAAATTCCGAGATGGGAATATTCAATAATATTCTTATCGACATTGGCGATGAGCAATCGATTGAAAACGACTTAAGTACGTATAGCTCGCATCTTACAAACATGAAAAACTTTGTTAAGCATGCCGACCCCAAAACCTTGGTTTTAATTGACGAATTTGGTACCGGAACTGAACCAATGCTTGGCGGTGCAATTGCCGAAGCAATTCTAAATCAATTAAATATAAAAAAAGTGTATGGTGTAATTACTACGCATTATACTAACCTTAAGCACTTTGCAACGGCCACCGATGGAATTGTTAATGGTGCAATGCTTTACGATTCGCATCAAATGAACCCTCTATTCCAACTACAAATTGGTAAGCCAGGAAGCTCGTTTGCGTTTGAAATTGCCCGAAAAATTGGTTTACCCGAGGAAGTTTTGCAAGAAGCAACCTCCAAAATTGGGCAGGAACATGTCGATTTTGAGAAAAATTTGCGCAACATAGCTCGCGACAAACGATATTGGGAAAGTAAGCGCGACAATATACGACAAACTGAAAAACGTATCGAAGAACTTGTTACGCGCCACGAGGAAGATCTTTTGAAAACCGAAAAGGAGCGCAAATCAATTCTCGAAAAAGCCAAAGTGGAAGCCAAGGAAATACTGGCCGGAGCTAACAAGCAGATTGAAAACACAATACGGCAAATAAAGGAAAATAATGCCGAAAAAGTTAAAACTCGCGAAATACGCAAGCAACTCGACGACTTTAAGTCGAAAGTAGAAAATATTACAGAAGATGTTGAAGGACAGCTTGCTCGAAAAATAGAAAAGCTTCGCGAACGAGAAGGACGCATTAAAAAGAAAAATGCGCCATCGACGGTTATATTACTAGCTGAAACAATTGATAAAGAGATAGAAACAGTTAAAATTGAAATTGGCGATAAAGTTAAGCTGTTTGGTCAAGATACAGTAGGTGAAGTACTTGATATAAACGGAAAGAATTTTCTGGTAGCTTTTGGTAATATGACTACCTCGTTGCCCGAAACTCGACTTGAAAAAGTAACAAACAACGAATATAAACGGCTAATCCAGGTTCAGCGAAACCCGACGGCATCGGCATCGTTCAGCCTAAACGAACGAAAGCTTAACTTTAAATCTAATATCGATGTTCGCGGCATGCGCACCGAGGAAGCTATAGAAAAAGTTGAAGATTTAGTTGACGAAGCAGTAATGTGCAACGTACACGAAGTTAGAATTTTACACGGCAAAGGAAACGGCATACTTCGGCAAATGATACGCGAATACCTTGCCACACTAGGTTTTGTAAAAACTTTCCGCGACGAACACATCGAACATGGAGGAACCGGAATTACAATAGTGGAAATGGAGTAATTACTAATTACTAATTACAAGTTACTTACGACTAATCTCTTACGACTAATTACTTACGACTAATGTCTTACGACTTACGACTTTCATCTTACTACTTCTCACATGGAATGGAACAGCGCAATTCGTGAATTTTCAACCTATTTGAAACTCGAAAAATCGATGTCGGGCAACAGTGTTGAGGCATATATCCATGATATTGAACGCTTTTTTCAGTTCGTGCAGCTTCAACAATTTACGGTATCGCCCGAAAAAATTACCTTGGAACATGTTCGCCAGTTTATTGAGTGGCTTAATGGCTTTGGTGTTTCGGCACGCACACAGTCGCGAATGCTGTCGGGCATTAGGGCATTTTATAAGTTCTTGTTAATGGACGATAAAATATTAACCAACCCTACCGAACTTATCGAATTTCCAAAAATTGGGCGCAAATTGCCCGATGTTCTTGCTGTTATGGAAATTGACGCTATGCTCGATGCAATAGACCTTAGCTTGCCCGAAGGACACAGAAACAAGGCGATTATTGAAACCTTATATAGCTGTGGCTTACGTGTTTCGGAACTTGTAAATTTAAAACTTTCGGCTCTATTTTTCGACGATGGTTTTGTGCGTGTTTTCGGCAAGGGCAGCAAGGAACGGCTTGTACCTATTGGCTCAAAATCGATTGCCGAATTGAAACTGTACATACAGCATCATCGCACACATATCCCTATTCAAAAAGGTTTCGACGATTATGTGTTCCTTAACCGGCGCGGCAAAACACTTAGCCGCGTAATGGTTTTCACTATCATTAAAAATTTAGCCAAAACGGCGGAAATTGATAAGAATATTAGTCCGCATACGTTTCGCCATTCCTTTGCTACCCATTTAATTGAAGGAGGAGCCGACCTACGTGCTGTGCAAGAAATGCTTGGGCACGAGTCCATTCTAACCACCGAAATATACACGCATCTCAACCGCGAATTTTTACGCGAAGCAATAATGCAGTATCATCCGCGAGCTAAAATAAAATAAAATGAATTACAGGTATAGTGTTGTTATATAATTATTTACGCAATTCTATGTGTTGCAATTCCTATTTCTCTCTGGTTCGGCTTAGGCTGCGCACCCAGTTAAGCTGAGGTTGAAAATTTTAAGTTCGGCGGATGCTATGGCTGAGCTATATATATGGTTTATAAGCTATACCATTTAATAATATGGCTTTAGATTATGTCCGTTTACACCAATTTACAGTAAATTCAAATTCTCCAAATAAAAACCGTTTCTTTGTAAATTAATTTATAAAAAATATGAAAGGTCAGAACCGCAGCGACGTTAAGCCCGGCAAAGAAGTTGGCATAGTAACAAAAGAAAATCAAGTTTATAACATTATAACCGAAGGTATTGTTGATGAGATACTTACCAAAAGTTTATTTCATCCGCACGGAATAAAAGTACGGCTCGAAACTGGCGAAGTTGGTAGAGTTAAAACAGTTAAGCCCGGATTATGAGATTCGATAGCTACAATTTTGCACCTGCAATAAAGCTAAACCTCGAAAGGCTTGGTTTTAAACGCCCTACCGATATTCAATACAAGTCGATACCTCCCATTATTAATGGCGAGGACGTGCTAGCCATTGCCCAAACTGGCACAGGCAAAACTGCCGCTTATGCTATTCCCGTTCTTCAATTGCTGTATAGCCGCAAGGGGCGCACGGAGCCTGGCATAAAATGTGTGGTTATGGTGCCTACACACGAGTTAGCAATACAGGTTACCGAAGTATTTGAGCAGTTAGCACAAGGCACTCATGTAAAAATGCTCGGGCTTTTTGGTGGCGTTGAACAAGCTCCTCAAATACAAAAACTTACAAAAGGCGTTGATATTCTTATTGCTACGCCAGGCCGAATGTTCGACCTCGAAAGTCAAGGACACATATCGTTTAATGCCGTTGAAATACTTATCCTCGACGAAGCCGACCACATGCTAGAGTTAGGTTTCATACACGATATGCGTCAGCTAATAACCAAGATACCACGCAATCGACAAACGTTGTTTTTCTCGGCAACTATTAACGAACATATTAAGGATTTGGCGTATTCGCTTGTGCAGAAAGCAGTTCGAATTCATATCTCGCCAAAGGATCCAGTTTCGAAAAACGTAAATCATTCGGTGGCATATATCGAAATGGACGATAAGCGTTTCTTTCTCGAACGGATGATTAAGGAAAACCCCGACAGTAAAATGTTAGTATTTGTACGCACAAAGGTACGAGCCGAGCGTGTTTGCAGTGCATTGCAGCGGGTAGGTATTTCGAGCCAAACTATTCACGGAAATAAAGATCAGGATGAACGTGCCTCGGCAATGAGCAATTTTCGCGAAGGCGTTAACAAGATTCTCATTGCCACCGATATAAGTGCTCGTGGAATTGATATTCCTAATGTGGATTATGTTATAAATTACGACCTTCCTACCGAATCGGAAAATTACGTTCACCGCGTAGGGCGCACAGGTCGAGGAACGCAGAAGGGCTTGGCGGTATCGTTCTGTAGTCCCGAAGAAAAGGAAACACTGCTTGAGATAGAAAGCTTTTTGCAAAACGATATTGCTGTAATTACCATTAAACGAAACGAATACGAGCAAACCATCGATATTTCGGAGGCCAGTACCCACAATTGGCAAGCCCTTATAGATGAGGCGAATGCCTTTGAAAGCAAGAAGAAAAAGAAGAAGAAGAAATAGTACTAAGTACCAAGTACTAAGTACTCATTACTAAGTACTCATTACTATTCCCCTATGAAAGCCGCAAGCCTCAACGAACTAAAAAAGGAACTAACTACACTTCCGCCCGCACTGGTGTTGGATCATTGTATTCATTTGGCTAAATACAAGAAAGAGAATAAGGAGTTGCTTACATACCTTTTGTTCGAAGCCGACGATGAGGCAGCTTATATTCGAAACGTAAAAAAGCTTATCGAAGAATTGTTCGAAGAAGTGAACGAAAATAGTATGTACCTAGCAAAGAAAACATTACGAAAAATATTACGCATAACCAATAAGTACATTAAATTCTCGATATCTAAACAAACTGAAATTGAGTTGCTTATGTATTTCTGTACAAAGCTCAAAAATTCGGGAATTAACATAAACGCAAGCACAGCACTTTGCAATATTTACGATAGGCAAATTCAAAAAGTGCATAAAGCATTAGCAACTATGCACGCCGATTTGCAGTACGATTATTTGGAAGAGTTAAAAAATATTAAGTAACATTGTATAATTGCTGTTTGTGAAGAAAATAGCGGACGGAAATATGAAACAGTTTGGTTTTCGATTTACATACGTATATACTAACAAGAATGCTGATTCGAGAACCAAACCAACGCAAACATTTAACTCCAACTGTTTTATATTGTGTGTGGTGCGTCTATTTATGCTGTAACAGTTTAATACACGAAAGGTTATAATAACCTTTCGTGTTTAGGAAAAATATAACATACCTACTACCGAAAATTAATATTTTTCATAATCCTCGCTATCCGAATGATTATCAGTGTTTAATATAATATTCGTACCTGTAAGATGGCTCGCTTTTTTTGATGGTTGCTTTGCGGTGGCAGTAGTGCTCGAAAAAGTTTGTTTCGGTGCCATGCTTTTTACTTGTTGTTCCTGTGCGCGTCGCATTTTCGATATTCCTGCCAAATCCTGTTCAGTTTTGTAGAATGCTAAAATGCTTTTTAACTGATCGGCTTGACTGGAAAGCTCTTCGGCGCTCGACGACATTTCTTCCGATGCAGTGGCATTGCGCTGTGTAACCGTATTTAGTTGCATAATGGCTCCATTTATTTGATTGGCACCCGAGTTTTGCTCTAAACTGGCTGCTGCTATTTCCTGCACCAATACAGCTGTTTTTTGAATATCAGGTACAATTTTCTGCAACAGCTTGCCCGAGTCGTCGGCAATGCGAACGCTACTTCTGGATAGTTCGTTAATTTCCTTTGCTGCTGCCTGACTGTTTTCGGCCAATTTGCGCACTTCAGCTGCTACTACAGCAAAGCCTTTACCTTGCTCGCCTGCGCGTGCTGCCTCAATAGCCGCGTTTATTGCTAAAAGGTCGGTTTTCTCAGATATTTCGCCAATAATGGTAATGCGGTCGGCAATACGCTTCATAGCATCTACGGTTATGGCTACGGCTTTATTACCTTCGTTTATGTCGTTCGATGCCTGTAAAGCAATTTTTTCGGTTTGTTTGGCGTTTTCGGTGTTTTGCGATATGTTCGAAAGCATTTCCTCCATGCTGCTCGACACCTGCTCGGTACTCGAAGCTTGCTCGCTCGATCCCTGCGATATTTGCATTGCCACCGACTGCAATTGCATACTTGCCGATACAATGTTTTCGACGGCTATTTTAAATTCGACCACCATCTGCGAAGTCGATTTTACCATTTCGTCTAAACTTCCCATCAACTCATCGTTTTCCGAGCGTTTTACTATCGATATTGTTAAATCGCCATTTGCCACTGCCTTAGCCTTGTCGGTAATCTCGTTAAGCGCTTTTATTAAACTGTTTAGGTTACTTTTTATTTCGTTGAAATCGCCATTATAGTTATCGGTAATTTGCTCGGGAATATTACCTTTCGATATGCGATCAACATACTCGGCCGCAACGTTTAATGGCCCAATTACCGCATCGAGGGTTTGGTTGAGGCCTTCGGGAATTGCCCTAAACTCGAAGTTAACCTTTTCAATTTCAGCACGTTTACTAAGCTGCCCTCTTACTGCCGCCGCCGTAATTGCTTGTATTTCATCAACCAACGATTTTAAAATTCCCTTTATGTTGCGAGTAAAATAGATAGCGAAACCTACTACCAAAACAATAATTCCGAACAAAATCGTTATCGCAGTTCTCTGTGCATTCCTTCTTTCCAAATCAAATAAGGCATCGCCAGCAACATTATCTTTTACAATACATTCAGCCATTTTAACAAGATTCGTTTTTACATCGGCAGTGGGTGCATCTATTTCTGCATCGATAAGTGCAATTTCTTCTAATGTAGCTTGCTTAAAAGTATTAAAAATCAAAGGAAAGAGCTTGTTTTCTGTAATATTCTCAATTTTAATGTAGTCTTGTTCAGCCCTCTCAATCAAAGCAACTTCTTTTGGTATATCGGCTATTTTCTTAAACTCAACAAAATACTCGGCAACTGTTTTTTTTCGTTCTGCCCAACTTTTAAGAATTGCTTCTTTTTGCCTGTTTATAATTGCGTCGGCTATAATTTTGTAGGTACCATCGGCCAAACGGGAGTGTTGCGATACAAAATCCATTTGTGTAGCTCGTTTATAACCAGCATCTTGTAAACCACCTAATTGATTTAACACATTTATTTGATAAAATGTAAAGCCCACGATAATTACTGTTAATAAAATAAAAACAGCAATCATTTTCTGTGCAATTTGTAATTTGTTCAACATGGCATTTGAATTATATGTTATTAATAATGAATTAATTTATTGATAATTATAGATTTACAATTAAAAATACTCCATTTTAAGTACTTGTTTCAAGGTGAATGTTTGTATTCTTGAATTACAACCATTTCGTCGCCAGTAAATACTTTTTCCACATTAAGCAGCATAATAAAATCGGCTTGCTTCTTATATATTCCTTGCAAAAAATCGGTATTAAAATCCTTACTCATTGGCGGTACTGGTTTTATTTCGGCGTCGTCGATAGATATTACGTCCTTAACCCTATCTACCACTGTACCAATGCGGAACACATCGGCACCTCTCGATAGGTCGAAAACAATTACTACGTACGAATCGTCGGTTGGGCGAACCGGTAGGTTAAACTTGGTGCGGCTTTCGAAAACAGGCACCACTTCGCCTCGGAAATTTATTATTCCTTTAATATATTCGGGAGCATTTGGCACGTGGGTTATGTGCTGTTTTTGCAATACCTCGAGTACCTTTGCTACGTTTACGGCAAAAAGCTCATCGCAAACAATAAATGATAAGTAGGTGTTAGTCATAGTGTATTGTATTAACGGTTATTTTTAATTTAAAGATGTGAAGATGTGGACATTTCCTCATTTCCTCATTTATAATTTATTAGTATCTATCATAAAAGCTAAATTTCCATCGCCCAGCTGGCTGGCTGAGGTAATGTATTCCATGTTACGAAATGAGCGGCCCAGAGGCTTTAGTACAGCTTGATGCTCTCCTACAATTTTGTCGGTGAGAAGTGCAACAAGATTGTCGTTGTTTTTGATTATCACCACTTTAATATTGTTGGCGTAATTACCGTCGATATTAAATCGCTTGCGTATATCGACAAATGGTATTAACTCGTTGTTATACGGAATGGTAGATGTGTGGCGTCGTTGCGATATTTCGTCGGCTGGCGTTTGACTACAAATTACAATATCCGATAGCGGCACGGTAAAGTACGAATCTTCAACGGTAAATAGCAGCGAGTCGATAATAGCCACCGACTGTTGCAGCTTAAGCGTAAACGAGGTTCCTTCGCCTTCCTTCGAGTTTATAACTATATCGCCGCGTAGGTCTATTATTTTTTTGCGCACTACATCCATACCCACACCGCGCCCCGAGACCTCCGAAAGGCTCTCGGCAGTTGAAAAACCTGGTAGAAAAATAAGATCGAAAATCTCCTGTTGCGTTGGCGTATCAGTTGCTTTTAGTAGTCCACGTTCAACGCCTTTTAATCGTACTTTTTCAGTGTTTATTCCCGAACCATCGTCTTCAACGGTAATAATAACGTAGTTACCCGATTGGCTAGCCGAAATTTTAATAATACCTGCTTCGGGTTTACCAGCGCTTGCACGTTTTTCGGGTTCTTCAACGCCGTGGTCGATACAATTACGAATAATGTGCATAAGAGGCTCGTTCAACTGGTCGATAGTGTTTTTATCGAGCTCTGTATCGGTGCCTTGCGTAACTAAATCAATTTTCTTACCCAGCTGACGCGACAAATCGCGTATTAATCTCTGAAACCTTAAAACAGTGTCGCTAAGCGGAACTAACCGTATTTCGAATACATTGTTACGAAACAGCTTCGAGAGTGCATCAACTTTTTCAATTAATGGCTTTATAGGTTCATATTGCTCATTCTGTGTCGATAGCAATAATTGCGAGTTAACCGTTATAAGTTCACTTACCAAAAACATTAAACTATCGAGTTTTACCGAATCGACTGAAATACGCTTCGCAACATGCTTTGTAGTTGCAATGGTATTACTCTTGTTAAATAACCTCAAATTAAGCTCATTTTCCTTTACTTCAGCCTTTGGTTCAGCCTTTGGTTTTCCAATACTTTCGATATATTCTAGTATAGTTTGCTCGGCAGCTTCGCCCTCAATGGTTTGATCGCTTTCGATTAGTAAACTTTCGAATATATCCTGATTAGAAATTTGAGTAATAGTAACATTCTCCTCTATAAACAGAAATATCTCTAATAAATCGCTTTTGCTAATGTTCGACGCCAATATAATGCTCCATAAATCCCATTGTTCGTTACATAAATCGTTTAGTTTCGATATTTTAAACTTACCAATTTGCGATATTTCATCGAAAATACCTATTAAGCTTATACCCCTAAAATAGAGATGCTCGTCGGTGCGCAGAAGAATTTGCCAAGTATTGGTTTGCGATTTATTTGCAGGAACATCAATTTCGTAATCGACTGATGCGGAATGATGTACATTATCTACTTTCTTGTTTCGATCTAAAATAACCGTAATGTCCTGTATTAATTTACTGTGCGTTTGTTGGTTATGCTTATCGGTAAGTTTTTCGTCCACAATAAGCTTACGTACATGGTCGAGCGAGGCAAAAGTTAAGTCGATAATTTCGGGGTCGAAGGTAATTTCGTTATCCTTAATAAGTTGAAAAACGCTTTCCATGCAATGTGTAAACTCGCACACAAAATCGAATCCAAACATGCCGCTAACGCCTTTAATGGTATGCATTGCCCGAAACGCCGACTCGATAAGCTCGTTTTCGTCAGGCATCTTTTCGAGCTGCATAAGGTCGTGTTCAACCTTGTCTAACAGCTGATTAGCTTCTTCATAAAATTTTTCGCGAAACTTATTTAACGATGGATCCATTTTTCAGCTTTAATAATATTTCGATTATTACTAAAGTTAATGAATATATTTCAATAAGCAAGAAAATAATTTATAAATATAGGCTGGAGGCTGGAGGCTATGACCTACTAACATGGCGTGAACTATATTGCCGTAATTATCTCCATAAAAGAAGGTGAAAAAGGTATTTAGAAATCTTGGTATATTAATTTATGTTAAGGTTAACAAATTAAAAATAAGGTTTTTAATCATATATATATCAAAAATCGCTTATTGCCATATTTTTACGACAATATGGTGATATGTAAACACTATCTAAACCACTTATTACCAATTAATGGGTCAGAAGTTCTGAGCCTACAGTCTAAAGCCTAAAGCCTAATAGCTACATCCTACAAAAACAGCCCATTCAATTCTGCATCTATTTTATTAATAACATTACCAAGGTCTTCGGGGTTTTCCGAGAAATTTGTTGAGTCAACGTCAACAATAAGTATTTTGCCTAGTTTGTAGGTAGTAACCCAAGCTTCGTAGCGCTCGTTTAGTCGTTGTAAATAATCGAGTCGTATGGCATTTTCGTACTTACGCCCGCGTTTTTGAATTTGCCTAACTAATGTAGGTACCGTAGCGCGCAAGTATATAACCAAATCGGGCGGTTTTATTAACGACGAAATCATCTCGAAAAGCGAAGTATAATTGTCGAAATCGCGCGTCGACATTAAGCCCATTGCATGAAGGTTAGGCGCAAAGATGTGCGCATCTTCGTATATTGTTCGATCCTGAATTACCGTTTTCCCCGATTCGCGAATTTGAATTATTTGGTTGAACCTATTGTTTAAAAAGTACACTTGTAAATTAAACGACCATCGTTGCATATCGTCGTAAAAATCGTGAAGATATGGGTTGTTGTCAACACCTTCGTAGTGTGGCTGCCAATGGTATTGTTTCGCCAACAACTCAGTAAGTGTGGTTTTTCCCGATCCTATATTGCCAGCAATTGCGATATGCATATTCATTAATATTTCGTTTATAAAAATTGCAAAACCAACTTCACCAAATGCTTATATTACATTCGTTGCTGAATGGCCATTACTTGGTTAATAATGAGTCGGTTATTGGCTAATCGAGGCACTTTATTTTGTCCGCCGAGCTTTCCCTTTTCCTTCATCCACTCGAAAAAAGTGCCTTGTTTCATTACGCGAATTACTGGCATACGAAGTGTGATACCTCTATATCGTTTAGCTTCGTAATCGGAATTAAGGGAGCAGAGAGCATTGTCTAAAAGTGTTGTAAAATATTCTAAGTCAGAAGGTTCGTTTTCGAATTCGATAAGCCATTCGTGCGCTCCGTTACTTTTTTCTTCCATAAATATAGGCCCCGCGGTAAAATCGCGAATGCTCGAATGGGTTTTTTCGCATGCAATTTGAAGAGCTTTTTCGGCATTATCGATAATTACTTCCTCGCCAAACGCATTGATAAAATGACGCGTACGACCCGAAATCTTTATTCGGTGCGGGAATGTTGAAGTAAACACTACGGTATCGCCTATAATATATCGCCATAGTCCTGAATTTGTTGATATTACGATAGCGTAGTTTTTTCCTATTATTACGTTTTCGATAGTAATTGCCTTTGGATGTGTGGTTTCGAATTCGTCCATAGGGATAAATTCATAAAAAATGCCATAATCGAGCATCAACAGCATCGAGTCTATCGATGGGTCGTCCTGAATGGCAAAGAAGCCTTCGGAAGCGTTATAAGCCTCCATATAATTCATTGTATCGGAAGGGATTAGCCTTTTAAATTGTTCCCTATATGGACCAAAATTAACGCCACCGTGTGTAAATAGCTCTAAATTAGGCCATACCTCTAATAAATTATCTTTTCCAGTTTGCTGAAGTATGTGTTTAATTAAAACCAAATTCCACGAAGGAACTCCGGCAATATTCGTAACGTTTTCTTTTACAGTAGTTTCGGTAATTTTTTCGAGTTTTTCTTCCCATTTATCGAGCAAGGCAATTTCGGTTTTGGGTGTACGAATAATATCGACCCACCATGGCAGGTTTTCGATAAGAATGGCCGACAAATCGCCGTAAAACGACTGGTTACTGAAGTTATTTATTTTATGACTTCCGCCAAGGGTGAGCCCCTTACCACTAAATATTTTAGTATTAGGGTTTTGCCCGGTATAAATAGCCATTATATCCTTGCCGCCGCGAAAATGGCAATCCTCTAGCGCCTCCTTGGTTACAGGTATAAACTTACTTTTATCGCTTGTAGTACCCGACGATTTGGCAAACCATTTTATTTCGCCAGGCCACAAAATGTTCGATTCGCCGTTGCGCAACCGGTTTACGAAAGGTTTTATCTCATCGTATGTTTGAAGCGGCACGGATCGCTGAAAGTCTTCAACGGTAAACATTTTACTGTACTCGTACTTTATACCCCATTCCGTATCTTTGGCCTTTTGTATAAGCTTTAACAATGTTTCCTGCTGAACATTATACGGATACTGTTTAAATAAGCCTATTTGGTGCAATCGCTTTATGTTGAACCAACTTACGATGGAGTTTATAAATTGCATTTAGAGGTATGAGGTTTTTTGTTGCTTTGTTTTCAAATATACACTTTTCGCAACGATTCGGCAAAAAAATATTCTACATGAAAAATGCCAAGACAGGTAAAATGTAGCATTTATATAGTTGAAGTTAAATTTAGTGCGGGATGCAAGAAGCGATTACCTTTCAACATGCCACGCTTGTGAGGCGAAGCTGAAAACACCCAACCTGCGATGAAACCCGCCTTAAATATGAGCTGATGTTGGGCGCTGGCATTTTTAATTTATTTCTAAGCCTTCGTTTTTAACAACTTCTATAATCAAAGAACAGTCATCTGAATTAAATTGTTGTAATCCTATAGCAATCGGTTCTATTCTGTAACCTAATCGATATTTAGGTGACCATGGTTTTGATAATACAGCGTAATCATCTGTATCAAATATCTCTGAAACTAATAAAACATCAATATCACTATTTTCAGTTGCTTGATTTCTAGCATAACTGCCAAATAAATATGCCTTAAAAATTACAACTCCGCCATTATTAAGGTTATTAACATATTGTCGAACAATATTTATAGCATCTGTTTGAAGCATTGTAATAAATGTTTTGTTTTATTGAGGTAATCTATAATTTTATCCGAAGAGGGTGCTTTGGGGTAAAATTCAGGATAACGACCTTCAAGCTAATATTTCATGAGAATCTGCATGAAATCTGATTGTTCTTCCGTAATATCAATTTTAGCAATTTCAATCAAATGGAACAAATCATGAGTCCGAACAGGTATGTTTTCTGTTTGCTTAACAACTAATGATTTTATGATTTTTTCGATACTCAAATGACCAAAAAACATTCCTTCAACATATTTACCTGAAGTTATCAGATTGCAGCTGTTTCAAGATCATTTTCAGCAGTATTACACCAGTATTCTATTTGTTTTGCAATATTTATCATGCTTGAATGTTAAATCGTTGCAATTTAATCAATTTTACCGAGTTTTATATTTAGATTATCAAACGTCAATTAATGTCTAAACATCAGTATGTTGTGAATTTTTAGGCTTGCGCCCGACACATCACTATAGTGCATTTTTCAACTTATTACTAATTAACAAGTTTATATACAAGGAAATAAGCTGAATCAATTTTATATTTCTATGAATTTCAACGTATTAGTAATTAATTGAAAATTGAAAAAATTACAAGCTTACCAAACTATTATATCAGTTAAACAGTTATTTATCTATAAAATAAGCATTGCATCGCCATAAGTTCCGAAATTATATTTCTCTTTAATTGCTACGTTATATGCTTCAAAAATAGCATCATAGCCCGAAAAAGCCGACACCATCATTAACAAAGTGGATAGTGGAAGGTGAAAATTGGAAATCATTCGGTTTGGAATATTGAATTCGTATGGAGGAAAGATAAATTTATTCGTCCATCCATCATAAGGCTTTAGCTGTTTTAATGTTGAAATAGAACTTTCCAACGTACGAAGTACTGTTGTGCCAACAGCGCAAATGTTAGATCTACGCTCAATGCCTTCATTTACAATACGAACGGCATTGTCGTCAATAATTATGCGTTCCGAATCCATTTTATGTTTGGTAAGATCCTCAACATCAACCGATCGGAAATTACCCAAGCCAACATGCAACGTAATTTCGGCAAAATCTAAGCCCTTAATTTCCAAACGTTTTAAAAGCTCGCGGCTAAAATGCAAACCTGCCGTTGGAGCTGCCACTGCGCCTTCGTGCTTTGCAAAAACTGTTTGGTAACGCTCTCTATCCTCAGGAACAACGTCGCGCTTAATAAATTTTGGCAACGGCGTTTCGCCAAGTTTATATAATGTATCTTTAAAGTCTTCATAATCACCATCGTAAAGAAACCTCAAAGTTCGTCCACGTGATGTTGTGTTATCAATAACTTCGGCAACAAGCGTGTCGTTTTCGCCAAAATACAGTTTATTGCCAATTCGTATTTTACGTGCCGGATCAACTAATACATCCCAAAGCCTCTGTTCGCGGTTTAATTCGCGTAAAAGAAACACTTCAATTTCGGCGCCTGTTTTTTCTTTGTTTCCGTACAGCCGAGCTGGAAAAACCTTGGTATTATTAAATACCATTACATCACCTTCGTCGAAGTAATCGATTACATCTTTAAAAATTTTGTGTTCAATTTTTCCAGAATCCTTATATAATACCATTAAACGCGATTCGTCGCGGTTTGGGGAAGGGAATTTTGCAATAAGTTCGGGGGGCAAATTGAATTTGTACTGCGATAACTTCATATATTATGTATCTATTTTGAGTTTCGTTTTTACGAATGCTTTTAAAAAAGGTTACAAAAGTGCTAATTTATTTTTAAATTCTTCAATAGAAAGTGCATTATTTAATTGGTAATCTCCAATAGCAGTACGTTTTAAGGATATCATACATGCACCACTATTAAGCTTAACGCCAATATCGCGCACCAACGATCGGATATAGGTTCCTTTGCCGCATCGAACGCGGATAGTTATTTCAGGGAAATTTACCGCAAGTAGTTCAATTTCGTATATGGTTATTCGGCTTGGTTTCATCTCCACTTCCTCGCCTTTTCGGGCATACTCGTAAGCTCGTTTTCCATCGATAAATTTGGCCGAAAATATTGGTGGTATTTGATCCTGCTCGCCAATAAATACCGCAAGTGTTTCTTCTATAAGTTCTTTAGTGATATGATCAATTGAGTATTCGTTATCAAACTCGGTTTCCAAATCGACCGACGGGGTAGTTTTGCCTAGAAGTATGCCGGCCACGTATTCCTTTTCCTGATCCTGAAATGTGTTTATTAGTTTGGTTGACTTACCTGTACATACAATTAACAAGCCCGAAGCAAGTGGATCGAGTGTTCCGGCGTGCCCTACTTTAATTTTAGGGTAATTGAATTTGGTTTTAACCATATTACGCACTTTGCGCACCAAATCGAACGATGTCCATTGATATGGCTTATCGAATAAAAGAACTTCACCTTCTAAAAAATTCACAAAAAATGTATAAAAGATTAGTAATAGATTTAAGCTGTTAGGTATATTTTGCAACTTGCTGATAAACAACAGGTTGAAATACGTTGAAATCGAAAAAAATATAAGTTTACCGAACTATTGATATTTAGTATTACTAAGAAAACTCGTTTAAATGATAAAAACATAGTTATATGTCAATGTTTACAAGAAGTTTCAAATATTTTTCTTGTTACTTTTTTATTCGCTTTCGCTCATGAGAACGCCTACGGCTAAGTTTTCCAAAAAAGGAACAACTTAGCGATAGCGATTTCATGAACACCTTAAAAATAATATGTTGTGAATAAAGAAAAGGTTTCTTATAGACACTATTGATATACCTACCCTGTTGTATTAGGTATAACCTCTAACAGTATTAGTATAAGCATTGTAACGCCCACAATAATACGGTAATAGCCAAATAACCGAAAGCCGTGTTTTTGTAAGTACCCGATAAAAAATTTAACAGCAATTAATGCAACCACAAACGACACTATGCTTCCGATAGCTAAAGTACTCATATTGTGAGGGTTGATTACGTCGGGGTGTTGTTTATAAACATCGTAAAAACTTTTTACCGATGCTGCAAACATTGTAGGCACGGCAAGCAAAAACGAAAATTCGGCAGCTAAACTACGGGTAAGTTTTTGGCTCATACCGCCAATAATAGTTGCTGCACTGCGACTTAGCCCTGGAAGCACTATCGAAAGTGTTTGAAAACAGCCTATTAGAAACGATTTTTTATACGACAGGTTTTCTTCCTCCAAAATAATGGGGTTTTTAAACCATTTATCGATAAATAATAGCACTATACCCCCACCAATCATTACACACGATATGAAAACTAGGTTTTCTAGTGCCTTATCGATATAATTTTTTAAGAAAAACCCTACTACAAGTGCAGGAATAACAGCAATTAATAGCTTGATATAAAACCCGATACGTGTAAAATCGAAGAATTTTTTGCGATATATTAGTACAACCGACATAATAGCTGCGAGTTGAATAACAACTTCGAACATATCTACAAAAGGCGATTGCTGAACGCCTATTAAAGGGTTCGTAAATTTCATGTGGGCAGTACTCGAAATAGGCAGAAATTCGGTAATTCCTTCAACAATGGCAATTATAATTGCCTCAATTATACTCATTTGCTAAAATTATCGTTGTTTTTTTCACTTTTGTCCGTTTAAATTACATGGTCATGAGATTTCTCACTGCGTTCGAAATGACA
>JANYAP010000153.1 GCA_025361285.1 Bacteroidales bacterium
TGGTTTGCGGCTTCGCCGCAAACCAACCACCTCCCAACTCCAAAGTTCTACAAGCATTGTCATTTCGAACGGAGAGAGAAATCTGTAAATTTTAACCGGACAATAATGATTTGCTTCATATTAAACCTAAACAAAACGTAATTTTAATTTTTTAATAAATAATTTTTTATGAGAACTTCAATAAAATTTTTTCTTGGTCTTTTAGTAGTTGCCTTATTACTAACAAGTTGTTCAAAGGCAAATCATTCTATTAGAATTAAAAATTCTTATTCTTCGGCTTTTAGTAATGTTTCGGTAGGTGGAACCAGTTATGGTAGTATTTCCGTGGGCGGTACAACTTCATACAAACCTATTGATGAAGGGAATTTTTCTTTATCTGGCACTACAGTTGGTGGACAACCGTTAACTGGTAGTGGTAGTGTGTCAGGAAAAGGTACTCACAAATGGACTCTAACAATTACATCGGGAGGATCTGTTTCTTTCGCTGAAGATAAGTAAATAGTGTGCATCCGGAATTTTGATTATTAGAATGTATGCCAACAGGCGAAACCTTTCCATTAAGTATTTGATTATATGCTGTAATAAACTTATAATCTGTTATTTTAGAAAATTTTCGCCTGTAAACTACATTTATTTTTTACTTTACGGATGGACTCTAATTAGTGTGCATTACTAACTATTTAAACCCTAACACTAAGCTAGTACATACAATGCCAGCAACGAAAAAATAAACCCGCGATCGCATAATTCTATTCTTTTCGGCGGCAAGCGTAATGTTTAGCTTTTTTTGTTCCAACAGCTCGCTATCGTTGGCTTTAAGCTTATTGTACCAAAACTCGGCTTCCAGCTTTTTTAGTTGTATTGCGCTATCGCTCATTGCTATTCGCGAATTGTAGTTGGCGGTAAGTTCTATGTATTTTTCTATTCTAATCGAGTCGAATTCGAGGCGCGTTTTCATGTCCATGAATTCAATTACCTTGCTTTTAGGCATATAAAACACCGAAAAGTCGTTTTGGTTGGTGTAACTTTTGTCGGGGTCAATTTTACCTGTTGTTTGGGCTTGCGCCGATATACAAAGTAATATTATGCTGAATGTTAGGATGTGTTTCATAAATGTATCAATTAGATTTTTAAATGTTGCAGAATAGTCGTTATTATAGCGATGCAAGTTGAATTTCATAAAATAAGTATACGTCGGGATGACAACGTAATTTTCGGGATAACAACGGCACTTTTAGCCGACCTACTTTCTCAGAAACTCCAATATTTCGTCGTCGGTAATGTTTCGGTTTTTTTCGAGGGCTTTCTTCTCCACGGCATCTAAGTTATTAATTTCGAGGGCTATTCGTGCCGATTTATAATCTAAATAATCCATTCGCGCTTTTATAGCGTTAAATTGGCTATCGTATTCGTCTTTAATGCGTTTCCATTCATTTCGCTTTAGTATGTCGTCGTTTTCAACAGAGGCTATTTGTTCGGAAACGTTTGCCGATGAAGAACCAAATAGTTTTGTTTTAAATACTGCAAAACCAGTTGCAACTGCTGCTATTATTGAGCCAAACTCAACATTTTTGCCGAATATAAAAAGTGCGATAATACCTATAAGTACAACGCCAATAACAATATATAAAATTGTTTTGCTCATAGTTTTAGTTTTATAGTATACTATCGGGTTCTTCGCCAACAATTTCTTTACCATCGGGCATAAAGGTTGTTTTTGTAAGGTCGTTTGTGGATGGTGTTGCCAATATTGATGCAATACGTGCTTTCGATTCGTTATGTTCTTTAAGATTTTCGGTTTCGGTTCGGTCGCGCTGTTCCGATATTCGAAATACTTCTTTCATACCAAATATTAATGCCCAAATTGTTGTGTTGAAGGTTACCCATTGCGTTCCGGTGATGCTATTTGCTGGGTTGCCCGTTGTAAGTAAGTACGTTGAAACCCACGTGGCTGCAATTAATCCCCATAGCTTTACGCTAATAAAGGTAAATAGAAGTTTCGATATCCATTTCTGCCAAAATCCTTGATCGCTTAAGGTAAGTTTTTCTTTTTTAGTTGCCATGCTTTAACGAGTTATTTGAAGTAAGTTTAATAATTGCTTTCCATGTTTGCGGGCCTACAACGCCATCTACCATTAGTTTGTTATCGTATTGAAATTTACGAATAGCATTGATCGTTTTTATGCCTTTTATGCCATCCACAGGGCCAGCTTCGTACCCTAATTGGTTGAGTCGCTTCTGTATTTCGGCAGTAGTTTTTTCTATTGTGTTAATTTGAGGTATATCGGTAATAGTGTTTCGTTTATCTTCAATCCATGCTTGTACCGTAAAGCCAGGGCAAACTGGTTTTCCGAAATGATAATGACCATAAAGATCTTGGTTTGATAATTTAAAGGCTGCTAACAGGTATTCGCACAGTTCGTTTAACGAGGCAATTTGTTCGGTGGTAGGTTCCGAAGCGCTTACTTCGTTACCTACTCCTTTAAAGTTACCAACAAGCATAATGCCTATGGATACTGAGTTTTCGCCTTTAACGTGCCAGGTAATATTCGAAAGTTCGTTTGCTTGAACAACTTCGCCGTTTTTACGTATTCCGTAATGGTAACAAAAATGCGGACAGCCTTGCGGCGAAATGTGATTAGCCTTTATATGATATTGATTAACGCTTTCTATCGATCCCTCGCCAAGCTCCTGATGGATAACTATTTTATTGATGTTTGATAATTGTCGGGAAGCCCACCTGCGGGTTGGATGCCATTCGAGTTGGCTTGTTAGGTTTTTTATTTCCATATTGCAATACAATTAGGTAGTTACATTGAAAAACACTTACGATGTTTTACAAATTTCGACTAAATTATAATGCAATCAAAACTTTTTTTATTAATGATGTGCGAAAATTACACTGCTTCAAATGCCTGATACTTAACACTTTTTTATCGGCTTTCGGTCCAACGTTGAAAAAACACATCGTAAACGCTATAATATTGTTTACCTTTTGTATCGAATTCGTTATAAACTAGTTCGTAGCCTATCAGCGTTTTTAGCGAACGCAGTACGGTGGCCGACGTTCCTAAATCGAATTTTTTTAGAAATTGATTAGCAGTTAGCTGATATACAACACCTTCGTGAGCTATTGCTTTTAGTAATTGCCATTGTGGATTGGTAAGCATATTGCGAAAACTGAAAAATACAGTTTCCTGCTCCTTTAAAAGCAAGTACGCCTGTTGCTTCCAAATTTTCGAAGTCGCTTTTTTAGGCGACACAGCAAATACACGATTACAAAGTTGTTGAACGTAAAATGTGTGATTATTAGTCCATTCCAACATTTCGTTAACAATAGCCACGCTAATTTCTTTATTATACTTTTTAAACATCGAAACGATGAAATTGCGATAAACCGTATGGTTAAGCTTTTCGAGCTTTAGCATTTGCGTACTGCGGAAAAATGGGCGCTTTGGCGATGTAAATAACTCAGAAATGAGATGTTGCTGGCTTCCAGAAAATATAAACACAACATTTTTTAGATGCTGAATTCGAGTACGAAGCCATGCATCGGTATTTTTTTCGGGGTAACTTAATATCTGTTGAAATTCGTCGATAGCAATAACGGTTTTAAATGCCTGTTTTTCAAGAAATTGAAACACCGAACTAATATTCGCCTCCACATCTTTCGGCTTAATGTCGAAAGTAGCTTGCGGTGCACCAGTTAGAGTGTCGAAACTAATAACAGGCCTCAGCGATTTTATGAAATTGCCAAACATTTGGCCTATGTTATTTTTTTCGGGCACGGCATTAATTATCGATGTAGTTAGAAGATTTAAAAACTGGCAAAGGTTTTCTGTTTCAAGAATATCGATATAAATACCCTTCCAACCCAGTGGTAACTGAGATAATGTATGTTGCATTAGCCCAGTTTTTCCGATACGCCTTATCGCCATTAGCGTGGTTGAGTTGCCATTTTGCATGTTGCTTATTAATCGGGCTGTTTCTGCTTCGCGATCGCAAAAATATTCAGCACCATGATAAGTAGTTGAAGGAAAAGGGTTTTCGAGCAAATTGACATTCATAATGTAAGTTTTTCTAGTGCAAATATAGCATACATTTTGTAAGTTACAAAATGTAAGTTACATTTTGTAATAATTTCTAATTAAACTATAATGTAACTATTCGAAATACTTAACAAATAGTATTGTAATATCAACTCCAATTCTATCTTTGTGTTTCATTTATCGAAATATTATGAAAATTCAATTTTTGGGTGGAGCACGCGAAGTTACTGGTAGTAAGCATTTGATTACCACTAAAATAGGTAAAAAAATACTTCTCGATTGTGGTATGTTTCAAGGAAAGGGAATGGACACCGATGCTATGAATCGTCACCTGGGTTTTAATCCTTCGGAAATCGATTTTCTCATTCTGTCGCATGCGCACATCGATCATACTGGGCTAGTGCCTTATATCTGTAAATTAGGGTTTAAAGGAACCATTGTTTGCACCCATGCCACACGCGATTTATGTTCGATAATGCTTGCCGATTGCGGACACATACAAGAACAAGATACCAAGTGGTTTAACAAAAAACAGGCTAAAAAAGGTCTTCCATCAATAAACCCAATATATAACCGTATGGATGCCGAGCGTTGCTTGGAACTATTTGTAAGTGTGGCATATAACAAAACTTTTTTCCTCGACGAGAATATTAAAATCACTTTCACAAATACCGGTCATTTATTAGGTGGTGGTGTGGTAAACCTCGAAATTAAGGAGGACAACCAAACAAAGCGCATAGCATACACTGGCGATATTGGTCGACCTACCAATCGTATCTTAAAGTCGCCACAGGCATTTCCTCAAGCCGATATTTTACTTACCGAGTCGACTTATGGCGACCGACTGCACGAAGGAAACCTGTTTGCCGAGGAGAAACTTCTGGAAACGGTTAAAAAAACATGCGTAGAAAAGGGTGGAAAGCTTATTATTCCATCGTTTAGCGTAGGGCGTACACAAGAAGTTGTATATTCGTTAAACAACTTTTATCAGGCAAACCGACTGCCCAAGATTGATATTTTTGTTGACAGCCCACTTTCGGTGAATGCGACCAACATTTTTCGAATGCACTCCGAGTGTTTTAACGAAAATATAATGAAGGTAATGGAAACCGACTCTGACCCATTTGGCTTTAACAGTTTGCGTTACGTACAAAGTATCGAGGAATCGAAA
Source organism: Bacteroidales bacterium (assembly GCA_025361285.1). Classification (GTDB taxonomy): domain Bacteria; phylum Bacteroidota; class Bacteroidia; order Bacteroidales; family JAAUTT01; genus JAAUTT01. The sequence continues at coordinate 5,221 of JANYAP010000153.1, forward strand.
CATCTGAACGACAGTAAAACGCCATGCGTAATTATTTCGGCATCGGGCATGATGGAAGCTGGTCGCGTAAAGCACCATTTAGCCAACAGTATAAGTAATCCCAAAAACACTGTGCTTGCCGTAGGTTATTGCTCACCAAACACTTTGGGGGGTCGAATACTCAGCGGTGCTAAAAAAGTTTCGATATTTGGTATTGAATTCGACGTAAAAGCTGATATAGAGCGCATTGATGCATATAGCGGACATGCCGATTACAACGAAATTGTCGATTTTTTAAGTTGTCAGGACAAAACTCAGCTAAAGAAAGTTTTTGTAGTACATGGCGAATACGCTGCACAACAAGTATTTGCTAAAACGCTTGAAAAAGAAGGTTATAGAAATGTTTCGATACCTGCAATGGGCGAAGTTGTTGAAATATAAATGATTAGATAACCTACCGCCCATGTTTCCACCTACGGTGCGACCATAGCCAATACTCAGGTTCTTTGCGTATTCGGCTTTCGAGTAGATTGGCGTATCGGGCAGTAAGTTCGCCATCGGGTAATTCGCTGGGGGTTTCAGTAATTGGTACCATATCTACCTCATAGTAACCTCGTTTAACGCAGCGTTTATCCAAAAAAACAACTGGGTATTTTAGCATTTTAGCATATAGTTCTGGCCCATGCAGAAAAGCTGTTTCGATGCCTAAAAAATCTACCCAATAAGCCTTATCAATTGTCGATGGACATTGGTCGGCAATTAGAAGAAAAAAGCTCGGCGCACCATTCTGTTTTTTGAATGCTCTGTATGTTCTATCAATCGAAGTCATTACCGATCCACATCGCGACCGCGATTTAATCATAAATGCATCGATATATTTGTTCGACAGCGGTTTGTAAAAGATAATTAACGGATAGTTAGCCTGTAGTCCGCTCGACATTGAACCCCACTCCCAATTTCCGTAGTGGCCACCAACAAGTTTAACGCTTTGGCCATTGCTACAGTA